>JAUSPI010000015.1 GCA_030655775.1 Syntrophales bacterium | reverse complement strand
TTGATATTTTCCATTTTCGTACATCGCTCCAATTTAGTTAGACTAATTCGGAATATAGTACGAACTGGTATGACAGTCAAGGAGAAATATCATTGGTTCTTCTCCAATTTAGTTGGAGAAGAGGGTCCAAGGATTCAAGGGTTTGTTTTCTAATAATATCTGCGTTTCCAGTTCGCAAACAGAACCATAAGATATGTAAAGCATCCTGATGTAATCCCTGGTTGTCTTTCTTCCATATCCTTCTGCTATATCTTTCTTCCTTTGGGAATTTTGCTGTTATTCTATATATCTCTAAACAGAGTTTGTATGACTTTTGCCAGACTTTCAACTCTTTGTAATTCTTTAGCATTCCACTCGAACCCTTGAATCCTTGACCCCTTGTACCCTCTGGGAGCACACCTTCTCAATTGGAAATAACCCACTTGTTTTGCCTTAATTAACTACAACTAATTTGGAGATGATCCATACTTTATGGCGAAGGTTAAAACGCATGTAAGGATTAAAATTTGATCCTGATGCCGTTAGGCCAGGTCAGAAAACGGCGTGTCGTAAAATTCCTTGTAAAGATTTATGGATAAGTTGTATAAGATTGGACACAGGAATTCAATGTCAGCCTGTTTTCTTCTGTTAATCCCAGCTTCGAGAACGGGAAGGGAAAGTTAGCTTTCAAGAGGTGGATTATGAAAAAGGACGATTTAAAGGCTTTTACTTCTTTAATCAGTGTAATCTTTATCCTGCTTATAGGTATGACGATGTCCGGCTGCGCCAGCATGATGGGCGAGTCGGGCCATATGGCCAACTCGCTGGACTACGTCCGCCAGCACAAGGGGGAGGGCCTGCGGCGTGCCATGCTGGCCAGCGAAGCGGAACTTATGGATGCTGCTGTGAAGAGCATGAGAGAAGCCGGCTACGCCGTCGTTCGCGAGCCTCATGCGGTCTTGGCCAGGTATCCGAGCACCGATATTTCTTACGCGTTCTATTTCTACCCATCCCAGACGAACAATCAGACCGAGGTCGAAGTCCTCATTGCCAGCCCCTGGTTGACGGCCGAACAGATGCGAGGATTTCAGGAGCAGACATTTTCAAGCACCTTCTTCTTAGCCGTTATAAATATGAAACTTCTGGAAAAAGGATATGATCCTAATGTGAAGGAGAAGGGAGCAATGCTCGCATTAAGTTATGCGGCAATGACGGGTCAACGGAATCTCGCAAAAAAATTAATAAATATAGGTGCAGATTTGGATTTAGCGGTATATGAGCTAAAAGAAACTGCATCGAAGCAATTGCCCTACTTGAGCTCCCCCCCTAATAGAAAAGCATATGATAAGGCTAATTTGGGTATTGAAATGCTAAAAGAATTTAAGCCCAAGCAGGTGGTCCAACAAACTAATGTCTCTCAAAACATAACCAAAGAAGACCTTGCAAACATCGTTAAATCCGTAATTGAAGATGCGAAAAAGTCTCAAAATAAAGACATAAAGACAGCCTCCGCAGTTCAATCAGATATAGACAAACCCTTTTTCAGCAAAGCTTCAAAAATCATGGGTGACAATGATTATGCAATTATCATTGGTATTGAAGCCTATGGCAGTTTGCCGAAATCTGATTATTCATATGATGATGCCAAGCTGGTAAAAGATTACCTCAAGGCTTTGGGTGTAAAAGAGAGAAACATCGAATTGCTGACCGATGAAAAGGCAACTCTATCAGGGATAATGAAATCGATCGAAGCATGGCTGCCGAACAAGCTCAAGAAAGGCGGAAAGGTTTTTGTCTATTATTCCGGTCACGGCGCTCCTAATCCGGTAACAGGCGAGGCGTTCATCGTTCCCTATGATGGCGACCCCAATTATCTTGATGTTACAGGATATCCCATGAAACGGCTGTATGAGAAACTGGGACGGTTGCAGGCATCCGAAGTCATTGTTGTTTTGGACTCCTGTTTTTCCGGGGCGGGTGGAAGGAGCGTCCTTGCCAAAGGAGCGCGGCCATTGGTTATGACATCACAGAGCGCGGTTTTGCCGCAGAACATGGTGGTGCTGTCGGCAACGCAGAGCTCGCAGATAAGCACTTCGTCTCAGGAAAAAGGCTATGGAATCTTTACATACTATTTTCTCAAGGCACTCAAAAACGGCAAGAAATCTGCCGCTGAAATCTATGAATATGTAAAGCCACATGTAGAAGACGATGCAAAATCAATAAATGTCCAGCAATCACCAAGTATCAATCCGAATTTAGATAATTTAAGGGGCAGATTTGCTTTAAGAAAATAAAGCAGAGGGGATTAAAAACGACGCCATGAAAAAACTTTTCGTAATTTTTTGCATACTTATCCTCCCTGTTTGTTCTTTCGCTTCCGAAAAACCTGTATGGGTGAAGGCAACGGGAGAAGCCTATCTCGGGGAAATTGATACGCCAAAAGAGGTGAAAGACAGGGCCAGGAGAGACGCCCAGAAGAACGCACTGGAAAAGGCAGTGGGGGTTTTCATAAAGTCACACACCCTCGTATCAAACAGCCAATTAGCGGAAGATTTGATATATGCCGCCGTGAGGGGACAGATCGAAAAGTCTGAGATACTTCACGAGGGATGGGATACGAAAGAGAGGAGCCTTTACAGGGTAAAGCTTAAGTCTCTTATCAAACCGGTTTATCCCGAAAAAGGAAAAGGGCTCTCCATTAAAGCGTATCTTTCCAAAACAGACCTGAAAGAGGGTGAGGAAGTCAGGATATTTTACGAGGCGAGCAGCGACTGCTATGTTTATATCTTTTCCGTTGCCGCGGACGGTTCGGTAACCCTGCTTCTGCCGAACTCGATTCACAGGGAAAATCTGACGAGGGCAGGGAGAGCTTACGAATTTCCACTATCTGGAAGCGCGATTCACCTGAAAGCCATGTTCCTTCCCGGCTACAAAGGAAAAGTTGCGGAAGAACGGATCAAACTGATCGCCACCAAAGAAAAGGAGGAGATTCTGTCACTCGGGTTTCATGAGGGAATGTTCAAGGTCTATGATTCAAGGTCAACAGGAATGATCAGTGATCTTGTAAAGAGGCTCAACAGGATAGATCCGGATAAGTGGGCAGAGGCAACGGCAGTTTACACTCTTACAAGATAATTTCACAGTGCCTGAATTTTTCAATCCACAGATTTCGCAGATTACTTTAATATATAGGCGTTTCAAAAATTACGTTATTTCCAGTGGCTGCGCGAATGTCAGGTACAAATTCTGGCCGGAATATTTTGTTTTTCAATACAATGCCCCGAAGTTCTTTTCACCTATCTTTCCTTCAAGATATGCCTCCAGTGTCTTTGAACGCGGAGAGGCAAAGGAAAGGGAAGGAAAGCTGTTGAAATCAATTTCGGCAAGCAGGTTTTTTATTTCCCTATTGTAATGCTCCCATCAGTAAACAGATCTTTCACCCCGGCCCTTACCAGGGCCGGATTGAGAAGAAGTTGATATTTTTTTGCCCCTCTTGCGTCAACAAAGGTGTTGTCGAGAGTCAAATCGGTCTTTTTCAAAACTCTTATACTGGTATCCATCAGTATGAAGTGGTAGTTCAGCGTACCAAAGACAAAAGTCCCGGCAATAATGAGTATTAGCAATATCTTTTTCATAAAAACCTCAAATGAAGCTCCCCGCCCACAGGGCGGGGCTTCCCGGCAAGGAATATGTTTGTTTTATATTGCGCCCCTTACCCCGCCTACAAGGCGGGGCTTGCGGGTGCTCTCCCGGTCAAAATCTTATATTTTTGAGTGCTTCCTCCCTTTCTTCATCATCAACAAACGCACCCTGAAGCCTTATCAGATCAGGACTCCCCGGAAATTTAAACAACATATCTCCATTGCCCAGTAGCAGCTCAGCCCCGTTTTCATCCAGGATAATACGAGATTCGATGGAAGATGCTACTCTGAAAGCCAGTCGGGACGGAAAATTTGCCTTGATAAGACCTGTAACAATATCTGCAGAAGGTCTCTGTGTTGCAAGTATCAGGTGAATGCCCACCGCCCTTGATTTCTGTGCCAGGCGGACAACAATTTCTTCAAAACCTTTTCCTGATGACAGAAAAAGATCGGCGAATTCATCGATTTTTCGGAACAATTACACCCGCCCCTTCTTTGAATTTCATACGCTGAGACCATTTAGTGGCTGGTGTCAGGGCTTTCTTTACATCAATACTGAAAAGCTTCCAGAGAAGGTAGAGCCAGAGGAGAATGGAAAACGAAATAATAACCGTACGACCCATGAAGTGTGTAAAATTTGCTACAAGAATCCTTCCAGCCTCACCTCCGAATCCGCCCAAAGGCAGACCAGTGTATGAATCAATAAGGCCTCCAGTAACTATTATTGCAAAAAAGAACAGCAGGGAAAGACCGAATTCCCGTTTTAAGATACCGGTTTCTTTTTTTCCTATCAGGAAAGTGCCAATAGACAGGATCATAATCAAAAGAGCAACAATACTGAGACCTGTGTTTAATAAAATATTCCGGCCAAGAAAACTGCCTGTTGCAAGGATGATTGTAATATACAGGTCAAGACTGTGCCGCCCTGTGAAATTATAATCCTGTTGATATGAAGAAAATAAGATGAGAAAGGATAGTAGTGAGAAAAAAATCAAAGTCCATCCTAAAAACCGGTTCCTTTTATCCTTAGGTGCTACCTGAACGCCAAGTTTTGATTTCCTGCGCCTTCTCAATAAAGTCAATACATACCGCTCCTTCCATTGGGGGGCAATCGCAATAGACTCATCAAATAAGACTGTCAGACCAGTTGAACAACAAAAAGAAGGTAACGCTTTGAATAGGTCTGGAGACTACCACGATGTATTATTATACTCAAAGTCATGGAAAATCTGCAAGAAGATAATCTGGGGCAAGATTGCCGCAAATTCAAGATATCTTCCCTTGACCTTTATTAATATAGCCTATATGAACGGGTGTAGATTTAAACGAGTCCATTCATTAACAGAAGATTGATGCAGCCGTAAAAAGTCTTTTTTGTCACCCTGAATCATGTCCTGAACTTGTTTCAGGATCATTCAGGGTCTCTAACTTACTGAAATAAGTAGATGCTGAAACAAGTGAGATCCTGAAACAAGTTCAGGATGACAAATAGTGCAGTTTATGACTTTTTACGAGTGCGCCAAGATTGATTGATCAACGAAACCCTGTTTTTAAAAGAGATATGACTGGGACTGAAAAGAAAAGGCTGTTGGGAGCTGAAAATGACAGAAAAAATAGATTCTGGTGAAGTGGCTAATTTTAAAGCATTACTGATGACAAATGCGATTCAGCTGGATGCACTTGCTGAATTACTTATCGAGAAGGGAATTATTACAGAAGAAGAATTTTTCGATAGGCTCAAGAAAGTTCAAACTGAATATCAGGAGCATGAAAACCCTGAAAAATAAGGATAGAGATTGAGCTGGACATCGTGCGTCAGGTAAAAAAGAAAAGGATGAGAAAAACCATAGTGAAGCTTCCCGCCCACAGGGCGGGGCTTCCCTGCAAGGAATATGTTTGTTTTATATTGCACCCCTTACCCCGGCTACAAGGCGGGGCTTACGGGATGCGCTTCCGGTCACAGTGGTAATGGTTCTTCTTCCATAGAAGACAGCGGCGGTTTTTGGGCTCGTCACCCGTCATGGGATGACCGTATCGCCAATATTAAAGCCCCCTGATCATTTCCCCATAGTGCCTTCCCCCGCGCGGCATACGCTAAGATTGAACTGAACAGCGAGCGCATTATTCTTCGAATTACTTCGTTCCCCGCTGCTTGCGGTGGGGTTAGCGAGCGAACATAAAAAATATTTTCCTTAACAGCTCATTATGCCACTTTGCGGCATTATAATTGGAAGTAACTTATGTTTTTAACAAATGCGTTATTTCTGGCAGATATTGAGAAATGTTAACTACTTGCAACACATTTGCGAATTTAAGTTACTTGGAAGTCGGAGATTACCCGCAACTTATTGCGGAGAGCTTCAATAATAAAGGAGTCAACAATGAAAACAAAACAAATTCCTGATAATGTTTATGATATTATTATTATAGGTGGTGGGCCTGCAGGTTTCACGGCAGGACAGTATGCTGCAAGGGCTGTCCTAAAGGTTTTATTGATTGGAGGCAGTTCCACATTTAGTCAGGTTACCGTTACCGATCTTGTTGAAAATTATCCGGGCATCCCGGAGCCGATAAATGGTGTTGAGCTCCATAACAGATTCAAAGAACAGGCAACCAAGTTTGGACTGGAGATTACCTCGGAAGACGTGACGTCCATTACGAAAAAACGCCTGGGTAGAATCGATGTTTGGGAAGTAAAGACAAATAGTAATACCCACCATTCGCTTTCTGTCATTATAGCGACAGGTGCATCCTGGAGCAAGCTGGATATTCCAGGAGAGGAAACTTTCATAGGGCGAGGGGTATCATACTGTGCTACATGCGATGGGCCCTTTTACAAAGATAGAGATGTGGTTGTTGTTGGGGGTGGGGATGCGGCAGTTGAGGAAGCCATTTATCTTACTAAATTTGCCAGGAAGGTTACTATAATTCACCGCCGGGACCGTCTACGTGCCGCAGGTATCCTCAGGAAAAGGGCTCTTGCGAATGATAGGATAGATTTTGCCTATAATTCAGTGCCGGAGGAAGTGCTTGGAAATGATTTTGTTACAGGTGTGAGGATAAGAAACGTTAAAAAGCCCGACGATTACAGAATGATAAAGGCAGAAGGCGTGTTTGTGTTCATTGGTCTGGTACCGAGCACGAATATTGTTCGAGACCTTGTGGATATTGATAATAGTGGATATATTATTACAGACAGAGACATGAAAACATCCGAAAGAGGTATATTTGCCTGTGGTGACTGTATAAAAAAGCTTTTCCGGCAGATAGTAACGGCATGTGGTGATGGAGCTACAGCAGCGTTTTCCGCGCAGCTCTATGTGGAAGAATTAAAAGGAGAGACCTATGGAGATTTCAGCTCAGGGTAGATTGTATCCTCTGAAACAGAAAAGGCCATCGCCAACCGCGGAAGAAGCGTGGAAAATAATTGAAAAACATGATAGCATTATCAAGATTACGTTTTCAAACGCCTGACAGGTGTCAGGAAGGAGAAAAATATGCCGATTTATGAGTATGAATGCATTGATTGTCGCAATTCATTTGAGCTAATGCGTTCTATTAGTGAAGATGATAGTGATATAAACTGTCCGGAGTGTGGCGGTAGCGAGGTCAAAAAAGTTTTATCGGTTTTTTCATCCAGCTCCATTCAGGGTTGCTCATCCTGTACATCATCAAATCGCAGTCCTACATGAGGGTAATTTATGCCGGCAGTCTGCCGGAACAAAAATGGAACAATTCATCAATTACTGGAACCACATACCTGAACACATCAACCCTAATATCTTTGAAATTGGGTCATTCCAGCTTCGTTATTACGGCTTGATGTATCTTATCGCTTTTTTTCTTACGTATATCCTTGTCCTGTATAGAATCAGAAGTGAAGATTATGAATATTCGACGGAAACAATACAGGATTGTTTTGTGTGGGGTATTGTAGGGCTCATAATCGGGGCAAGATTAGGGTATGTTCTGTTCTATAATTTTGAATATTACCTGAATCACCCTCTCGAAGTTATATTTCCATTCGATTTTACCGGTGGTTTCCGATATGTAGGAATCAGCGGCATGTCTTATCATGGTGGTGCCATCGGAGTACTGTTGGCTTCGATTATCTTTTGTCGCAGACAGAGAATAAAATTCTGGCGGTTTGCCGATCTTTTTTGTCCTGCAATTCCCATGGGGTACACGTTCGGTAGAATAGGCAATTTTATCAACGGCGAGCTTTATGGTCGAGTAACTACCGTGCCCTGGGGAATGTACTTTCCTTTAGACCCGTACCTCAGTCTCCGGCATCCATCTCAACTTTATGAGGCTTTTTTCGAAGGAATACTTCTCTTCATATTTCTCTGGATTATAAGAAAAAGGAAACATTTTGAAGGATTTCTTTTTTCTTTGTATCTTATCGGTTACGGGCTGGTTCGGTTTTTCATTGAATTTCTGCGGGATCCTGATCCGCAATTGGGATTTGTATTATGGTCTTTTACCATGGGACAGGTACTTTGTATTATTATGATATTGTGCGGAATTGGTGTTATAATGATTAAGAAAAAAGGGGCTCCGTAAGCGAGAATTTTCTGGATTGTCTCGTTCGGATTTATCCTCTTTATATGTGACGGATTTTTTGACCGGGAGTGCACCCGCAAGCCCCGCCCTGTGGGCGGGGAGATTCACTCAGGGAAAAGGATTGGGGACGTCCCTGAGTCACCTTTTTAATAAGTCATTTTTTATCTTTTCATGGATGAGCTGTGCCGCAAGATTGTTTCCAGCCAGGCCAACACGTACAGCCACTGTTGTTAGATTTTTTGCTGCATATTTTACTGATATGTGAATTTTTTCATCACTTAAAGTTGCATTAATCGTTCCCGTAGCTATCTTCTTATCTTTTTCAATATCGTAAGCCTTCATATCGGCTATGGTTTTCTCGCAGGCCTCCCATACCTTATCAAAAGGAAAGGGATAATCTGTCGTTAATATACCGTCTGTATAAATGAATTTTCCTGACCGGACACCTACAACGTTGTCTCCCACTATAAATCCTGCATCACAGCCTGAAATCAGCAATATACTTATCACCAGAATTAAAATCGAATTTACTGTTTTCAATGTTTCTCTCCTTTCAAATTCGCATACTGAAGTATAATGTGATGTGATTTGTATGTCAATGTGATTTAGAAAGACGAACCCAATTGGAGGTAACTCCATTGACTGCACAGAATATATGGGACCGTAACTACTCAGGTATCCAGTAGTCAGGAGTCAGAAGTCAGAAGTCAGAATAAAAGCAGTATGGAACTCTCGCTGACAAATTGCTGATTTCTTCAATTATGAAGCAAATAACAACATCCTGCACGGCAAAATTTGGGGAGCAAACCCTGCACCATTCGATGTTTAAAGCCTTTTGCCGGACGGTTTTATTTTTTCTTCTATCTACTGAATTCTGGCTTCTGACTCCTGGGTAGTTACATGGGATCTTTAAAAAAAGTCTCATTTGATTGGCGTTAGCAAAAATGTTGTTGACAAATGGGTATTAATTTCTATAATAACAGATTCTAATTTCATTCAGGAAAAGGACCGACTATGTATGCAGTTATGAAAACAGGTGGAAAACAGTATAAAGTTTCAGAAGGAGACACTCTTGATATTGAGAAAATTGATGGAGAAAAGGGAAACGAAGTTGTTTTCAAAGAGATATTAATGATCTCCAGGGAGGGTGAAATCAAGGTGGGCACTCCATATGTTATGGGGGCTAAGGTTACCGGCGAGATTGTAGCTCAGACTAAGGGGTCAAAGATAAAAGTATTTAAAATGAAGAGAAGAAAAGGTTATCGCAAAAAGACGGGACACCGTCAGGAATTAACTGGCCTGAAAATAAAGGAAATTTCCATGTAAGCGGAGGACATAATGGCACACAAAAAAGGACAGGGGAGTTCCCGTAATGGAAGAGACAGTAACGCTCAAAGGCGTGGCGTGAAAGTATACGCCGGACAATTAGTCAGTGCTGGATCCATTATAGTCCGTCAAATCGGAACAAAAATACATCCTGGTAATAATGTGGGACTGGGAAAGGATTACACGGTTTTTTCAAAAATCGATGGGACTGTAAAGTTTGAAAGATTTGGTAAAAGCAGAAAAAAAGTGAGCGTTTATGCTGTCCAATAACATAACCCGTCACCCTTCCGCCAAATCTCCTTACATCCGATACTAAATATTCATATTGAGGTTCCCCGCAGCTTGCTGCAGGGAATTTTCGAAACGTGAAAAATGATTTTATTGTATTCGCTCGCTGGCCTCACGATAAACTGCAGGGTTAGCGAGCGATGTACGTTTTACAGACTTTTTGGCAGTATCTCCACAAACTTTCTCCATGAAATTCATTGACGAAGCAAAAATTTATGTCAAATCTGGTAACGGCGGAAATGGTTGCGTCAGCTTCAGAAGGGAGAAGTACGTTCCCAGGGGAGGACCGAACGGCGGAGATGGGGGAAAAGGGGGAGATGTTGTTATAAAGGCCTCCGCTCGTTGCAGTACACTGCTCGACCTGAAATTCAGGCAGCACCATGTTGCAAAAAACGGAGGACGTGGAGAGGGCAGTAATAAAGCAGGCAGGAATTCCCCCGATGTGGAAGTAGTTGTTCCTGTTGGAACACTTGTCAAGGATGTTGAAACGGGCGAAGTCTTAGTGGATATTGCGGCCGACGGTCAGGAATTCATAGTGGCCAGAGGGGGGGATGGCGGTAAGGGAAACGCGAGATTTGCAACGTCGACAAACAGGGCGCCCCGCTACGCGCAGGATGGATACGGGGGAGAAGAAAGGTGGATTGAGCTTGAACTCAAACTTCTTGCAGATGTAGGAATTATAGGTCAGCCAAACGCGGGGAAATCCACCTTTATATCAAAAGTCTCCGCTGCGAAGCCCAAAATAGCAGCATACCCGTTCACCACACTAAAACCGAATCTCGGAGTTGTAAAAATTGATGACTTTGAAACGTTTGTCATTGCAGACATTCCCGGATTGATACGGGGTGCCCACTCAGGCCAGGGATTGGGAATGAAATTTCTCCGTCATATTGAAAGAACGACGCTCCTCCTTCACATTCTTGATATTTCTGAAAATTCTCACGGAACTGCGCGGGAAAACTTCGAGTCGACGAACAATGAACTTGCACTTTTCAATCCTGCTCTGATAGAAAAACCTCAGATCGTAGCGCTCAATAAAATAGACCTTACTGTAACGAAAGAGAGGATGAAAAAAGAGATTGGCATTTTCAGGAAATATGGAATAAAACTTTTCCCGGTTTCCGCTGTTACAGGAGAGGGGATAGATGTCCTGATGAAGGAGATAGTAGAAACACTGAAGACGCGAAAGGCAGTATAGATAATAATGGTGAAAGAAAGAAAAGAGATACTGTTAAATGTTAAGAAGGTCTTAATCAAGATCGGCACCGGTGTTTTAACGGGTCAAAAGGGACTCGATCTTGACATAATAGAACAACTGGTCGATGAGATAGCCGAACTCACCCGGAGGGGTTACCAGATCGTTGTTGTTACCTCGGGGGCCATTGCTTCCGGTATGCACAGAATGGGATTTGTTGGTAAGCTCAAAAGCATACCCCAGAAGCAGGCATCTGCAGCCATAGGGCAGGGAAGACTGATGAGGATTTATTCCAACGCCTTTGGTAAACATGGGCTGGTTGTTGCCCAGATACTCCTGACGATGAGTGACCTGACTGACAGAAAAAGATTTCTCAACGTTCGCAATACTATTTCAGCCCTTATGGAATGGGGAGTTATCCCGATTATTAATGAGAATGATTCAGTTGCCGTCGACGAGATAAAGTTTGGAGATAATGATAATCTTGCCGCGATGGTGGCAAATATCGTCGAAGCCCACCTTCTCATAAATTTGACTAATACCAAGGGTCTCTATGACAGAAATCCTGTAGGAGAAAAAAAGGCCCGGCTGATTCCACTGGTAAAAGAGATAACAGATGAAATTGAGGCAGTGGCTACAGCGGAAGCTGATCCTGTGGGCATGGGGGGTATGAAAAGCAAAGTCATGGCGGCGAAAAAGGTTACTGCATTTGGCATACCATTCATTATTGCCCGCGGGAAAACAAAGGGTATCCTGCATGATATATTTGATGGCAAAAAAACAGGAACCCTCTTTTTACCTTCGGATGATCACATGAAGAGCAGGAAACACTGGATAGCTTTTACCTTGAAGCCGAGTGGGAAGCTGATCATAGACGATGGAGCGAAAACGGCCATTATTGATCAGGGTAAAAGTCTTCTTCCGTCAGGAGTCATTGACGTCGAGGGAGATTTTCAGGAGGGTGATCCTGTAACCTGTGAGGATATGAACGGTATGCCGCTGGCAAAGGGATTAGTGAATTACAGCTCCCTCGATCTATGTAAAATAAAGGGGCTCAAGACATCCCAGATAGAGCAGATATTGGGAAGCAAACCTTACGATGAAATTATACACCGGGATAATATGGTCGTGGAAAAGCAGAGGAAGAAGCAATAGAAGCAGCTATTGGCTTTAGCCGATAGCTTGAGGCACATAGGCACAAAGATACAAAGGCACAAAGTAGCCGCAACCCTTCAGGGTTGCTGTATCGAGCAGGACACTTATCCTGCACTCCACAAGGAATCATCAACAAAAATAATCCTTGTTAACTTTCCCCCGGGAATCAAATACAATGCCTTCCATTTCGAGGAAGGTTCTTTTCATGTTCAGCCCTCCCCCGAAACCACCCAATTCCCCGCTGGACCTAATTACCCGGTGACATGGTATGATGATGGAGAATGGGTTTCCGGCAAGGGCTGCCCCGGTAGCTCTTGCTCCTCCGGGAACGAGGATTGTGCCGGCCAGTTTTCCGTAAGAGCTTACCCTCCCCCTCGGGATTTTCCTGTTTTCAAGTAGGACATTCTGTTGAAATGCGGAGGAGCTCCTCATATCGAGGTGTTCCAGTGAGAAATCAACCGGATTCCCCCGCATGAATTCCTCAATCTGATAACAGATCTTTTCTGTCATACTATGTGATCGTCTGACGACGCCGGGAAAGGCTTGATTTATACGGTGAGCCGTATCGGCGTTCTTCTTCGGAAGGAAAATCCTCACAATACATGGAGAGAGGTTTTTTTGCCTCCAGACAAGCCCGACGTCTCCGAATGGAGACGCAGCAAGTTCATAAGCACAGGGTGTCCCAGCCATTTTAGATAACCTTTCCAATGTCATTGACTTAAGGAAGTGGCACTTAAAAGTCCCCCTTTCTTAAAGGGGGATTTAGGGGGATTTTGAACACCTTTTATAAAATCCCCCCTTGCCCCCCTTTAAGAAAGGGGGGAGATTTATTCTTAAGTCAACGACATTGATAACCTTTCTATAAATATTGTAGTTAGCACAGATTGGAGCGAAGGACAAAAAATTGTTTGACAATTATCCCATGGATGCATATATTGCCATATAGTAATATAACAATATATGGAGGGGCTCCAGTGAAAGATTTTGTCAAAGTTATGAAGGCTCTTTCCGACCCCAACCGGGTCAAGATACTCAAGATGTTGCAACACAAAGTATTGTGCGTTTGTGAAATGCAGGCGGTGCTGAAAATAGCACAGCCCACAGTATCCAGGCACCTGAAAGTGCTTGAGGATGCCGGACTGGTTGGCTACGAAAAGGATGGTTTGTGGGTGAATTATGAAATTGCCAGGGATTCCCGCAACATTTACGCTGGACACATGATGAAGTATTTGGCCGGCATTCTTGATGATGATCCGCAAATTGTTACCGGCGGGAAGAATGCCGAGTTTGCAGATCGCATGGAACTTTGCAAGAGAAGATAAAATTTACTATATCGCTATTTCGGAGTATCGCTACATGAAAGAACGTACAAAATTCATTATTATCCTTCTTGTCTTTGCGGCCGCATATTATGCTCCCTTCTCCTCCGCGCGGGTGAACATAGCCATCATGGAAGGGTTTTATATGTTACAGGAATATGCGAGGGAGCATGTTCTGGCTTGTCTGATCCCTGCCTTTTTTATCGCGGGCGCAATTGCCTGTTTTATTTCACAGGCCGCTGTATTGAAATATTTCGGCGCCAGGGCTAACAAATTCCTCTCGTACTCGGTAGCGTCTGTCTCCGGTTCCATTTTGGCTGTTTGCTCCTGTACCGTATTACCGCTTTTTGCCGGTATTTATAGTCGGGGGGCAGGTATAGGTCCGGCGATGGCGTTTCTTTATTCCGGTCCGGCCATCAATGTTCTGGCAATCATCTTGACGGCCCGCGTTCTCGGGTGGAAACTTGGCCTTGGCCGTGTCGTTGGCGCTATCTTTTTTGCTGTTATAACCGGTTTGCTCATGGCTTTTTTTTATCGCAAGGAAGATCAGGCAAGGGACACGGGTGAAATCATCCTGCCTGAAGAAGAAAAACAACGTACACTCTGGCAGCAAGCCCTATATATGCTTGTACTCGTTTTGATTCTAATTTTTGCCGCGTGGGGGAAACCCGCACAACCGGTAGGTTTTTGGAATGCCGTGTATCAGATTCACTGGCCCATCGCCGTTGGGCTGCTGATTGTGTTGGGAATTATTCTCAAAGCCTGGTTCAGCAAAGCGGAAATGGTCAGTTGGGGAGAGTCTACATGGGGATTTTCCAAGCAGATACTGCCTCTGTTGTTTGGCGGTGTGCTGGTAGCCGGGTTGCTGTTGGGTCGTCCGGGACACGAGGCGCTTATTTCCTCTCACTATATAGGATCGCTGGTAGGTGGAAATTCGATTTGGGCAAACTTTTTTGCCTCTGTGGTGGGTGCTTTCATGTACTTTGCCACCCTGACCGAGGTACCTATCTTACAGGGACTGATCGGAAAAGGTATGGGGCAGGGCCCCGCATTGGCCCTGCTGCTCGCAGGTCCCGCTCTTTCACTGCCTAACATGCTGGTTATACGCAGTGTTATAGGAACACAAAAGACCCTTGTCTACATAGCGATCGTGATAGTCATGTCCACCGTAGCCGGCCTTATTTTCGGGGCAATCGTGGCATAAATCTATGGCAGAAGATTGTGAAATGGCTCAAGGGGGCCAAAGAGGAAAAGAAGTAGAAAAAAGGAGGTTTGAAAAAATGGAAATCAAAGTTTTGGGACCTGGTTGTCACAGATGTAATGATACAGAAAAAATGTGAATCTCCCCGCCCACAGGGCGGGGCTTCCCGGTAGGGAATATGTTTGTTTTATATTGCGCCCCTTACCCCGCCTACAAGGCGGGGCTTGCGGGTGCGCTCCCGGTCAAGGAGGCATTGGCTGAAGCCGGGGTCGAGGCGAACGTGGAAAAAGTCACCGACATTTCGCAGATTATCAGCCATGGTGTATTGGGCACCCCTGCGGTGGTAGTTAATGGGGAGGTCAAAAGCGTAGGAAAGATCCCTGATAAGGAGGACATTAAGAAGTGGATAGGGGGATAATACAAAAATGACAGAGAAAAAAGAGAGGAAACTTTCATTTTTAGACAGGTTCCTGACCCTGTGGATATTCATAGCAATGGGGTTTGGAATCGGAACAGGATATTTTGCGCCGGGTGTAACCAAATTTATTGCAGGGCTTCAAGTAGGCACAACATCTATTCCTATTGCAATTGGATTAATTTTGATGATGTATCCCCCCCTGGCTAAAGTAAACTACGAACACATGGGGAAAGTATTCCATCACAAAAAACTCCTCGGGTTTTCACTGCTTCAAAACTGGGTCATCGGGCCTGTAGTAATGTTTATTTTAGCAGTCATATTTCTCCGAGGTTACCCGGAGTATATGATAGGAGTGATATTGGTGGGGCTTGCCCGCTGTATTGCCATGGTCATTGTGTGGAATGAACTTGCTGAGGGTGATAGAGAGCTCGCAGCGGGATTGGTTGCTTTTAATGCTGTTTTTCAGGTCCTGTTTTACGCGGTTTACATCTATGTTTTTATAACCGTTTTTCTTAACTGGCTGGGGCTCGTTAAGGGATTGAATGTCAGTATTTCAATGCTGGAATCGGCAAAAACCGTTTTCATTTACCTGGGGATACCGTTTATTGCAGGCATAACTACACGATTTACATTGCTAAGACTAAAAGGCAGGGATTGGTATGAAAAAGTATTTGTACCTAAAATAAGCCCTATTACTCTGATTGCATTGTTGTTCACAGTTGTGGTGATGTTCTCCCTTAAAGGGGAATACATTATAAAATTACCGTTACATGTAGTAAGGATAGCAATACCGCTTACCATCTATTTTCTCTTCATGTGGTTTGTAAGTTTCCTGATAGCAAAGAAGATAGGTGCAAATTACCCACAGGCTACGGCCGTCTCTTTTACCGCGGCGAGCAATGATTTTGAATTGGCAATAGCTGTGGCTATTGCGATCTTTGGTATAGGTTCCAATCAAGCCTTTGCAACAGTTATTGGCCCCCTTATAGAAGTTCCTGTTCTCGTTGGTCTTGTGGTTGTGGCCTTGAGATTCAGGGAAAAATTCTTTAGTGGTAAACCGGCCGAAGTGGAGATCAGATAAATGAGAGGAAAATGCATAAAGATTATTATAATCGGCTAAGGATAAGGCAGCGATTATCTTTATCGATGTCTGGAAATATCGCGACCAGATAAGAAGGTTTGGCATACAAGCAATTCCTACACAGATATTTTTTAATGAAGAGGGTGAGGAGGTAAAGCTATGAAAATACAAGTCGCAGGGCCTGGTTGTGCGAGATGCAGGGCAACGGAAAAAAATGTAATCGATGCCTGCTCTCAACTAAACCTGCCTGCAGACATTTCACACATATTTGACGTGAAGGAGTTTGTGAAACTCGGTGTTATGATGACACCGGCAGTGATTGTCGATGGCAAGATTGTTGTTTCAGGAAAGGCTCCAACCGTTGAGGAATTGAAAAAAATCCTCTCTGATATCAAGTAGCTTGTTTGACGACAGCACAGACGTCGTTAGAGGTTTGTCCGGGGAAGTGGGCCTGTTGCCTCGGTCCCGGGATTCAGGAAAACTATTGTTCATAAAATAGTATAGATGACGACGAGCGTGAAGAAGGAGGCAGAAAAATGACAGGTAATACAATTGGTTTTATCGGCGGTGGCAGGGTAACACGAATTATTCTGGAAGGATTCAAGCGGAAAGGCAAACTGCCTGAAGAGATTATTGTAAGTGATACAAACATTGAAATCTTGAACGGGTTAAAAGAAAGATTCCCGCAAATCAGAATTTTCCCAAACGATAATACACAACCCGCATTAATGGATATCGTTTTCGTTGCCCTTCATCCGCCCGTGGTAAGTGGCGTTCTGGGAGAAATTAAAACCTGCTTGAAGGCAGATGCAACCATCATCTCCCTGGTGCCAATGATTTCTATCACGAGCTTGTCTGAGCTTTTAGGAGAATTCCAGCGGATCGTACGAATGATACCGAACGCTCCCTCCGTTGTGAATGCCGGTTACAATCCCGTAGCCTTTTCCAGGGCCTTTACAGAGAAAGAAAAGGATCAGTTGATCAATATATTGAGCGTCCTCGGTGAGTGTCCCGAGGTAGCGGAAGAAAAATTGGAAGCGTACGCTATTCTAACGGCTATGGGACCAACCTATCTCTGGTTTCAGTTATGCGAATTGCAGGAAATCGGCAAATCCTTTGGACTAACCTCTGAGGAAGTGGCAGATGGCATATCGAAGATGGTACAGGGTACCGCGAAGAGCCTTTTCGAATCCGGACTTTCTTCTTCCGAAGTTATGGATCTTGTACCGGTCAAACCATTGGGAGATGAAGAAGAAAACATCACAAATATTTACCGGACAAAACTTGAGGGTCTGTACAAGAAATTAAAAGGGTGAATCTATTGGATAATATCGGTATGTTGGGAAAAAACTGACCGGATGGAGTATCAAAAGTGACGGATAGATTAAAGAAAAGAGCGTGTCTTATTGTTTCCTTATTATTTGTGTACCTTTTCTTTGGTGCCGTGACCGCTTTAGCCCAGAGTACCGTAGGGCCGATGATGGTCATGGAAGAGAAGTCTTTTGACTTCAAGGAGGTCAAGGAAGGCGATGTGCTCAAACATGCCTTCAGGGTACTGAATAAGGGTGACCAGAATTTGGAGATAAAGAAAGTCCAGCCCGGGTGAGGCTGCAGCGTGGCCCTGTTCGATAAGGTCATCCCTCCCGGTGGTGAGGGAAAAATAATATTGGAAGTAAATACAAAGGGATTTGCGGACAACATAACCAAAGCTGCCCGGGTATATACCAATGACTTGCAAAATAAAATTATCTGGATAGGAATTAAGGCTTTTGTCAAAGTTCCAATTGTAGTGTCGCCAGGATTGGTCTTTTTCAGCTGCTTTGCGGAAGACACGGTTGAGAAGGTGGTTACTATTCGTGCTGGACATGACATGCCCTTATCCTTAAAACCTGTCAGTTTTCCGCTCTCTGATAAAGTGGAGTACAGGATAGAGACCGTAGAGGAAGGACGATTGTTCAGGGTTGTCTTCACGAATAAAACCGGTGTAAGTGGGTGGTATAATGGATTGCTTAAGTTTGAGACCAACTATCCTGAGAAACCGGTAATCAATATCAGGGTTATAGGACAAATTCAAACACGGAATCGGGTGCTGCGTGGCAAAGGCCGGTGAACTGAACAGCGAGCGCAAACCCCGCAGCTTGCTGCGGGGAGATTCAATCTAAGAACCCAGACATATTGTAAGTATCAGCCGAACCGCCACGGCCCAATAACGCGACGATAAGCCGCGGTTCCCCCAACCGCGTTTAGAACCTTTCTAAAACACTTTTTTCTAATAAATGAGTTATGTTGTCAGTATAGTTATGTTGTGAGTATAATTCCCATATAATTCCATTTCCTTCCGAAAGATTAAAAAAATCCTTTTAATTCTTCTAATTCTCTTTTATTTTTTTGCTTCCCTTGCTATCTTACTATTATGGTAGAAAGACGATAGCCATATGATCAAGTGGCTTGACTTCCGCACCATTGAAAAATCCCTATTATTCAGTGCCTCAGGCATAAGGAGGGAAAAAATAATGGAACCAGGTTGCCTGAGAAACAGAAACTCCCTTTATCTGATCGTGTGGCCTTTAAGGCTTTATTGCCCGCTGGAGGCTTAACAGCAGACGTGCTTAGCCTATAAATAATTATGTTGTGAGTAAATTTTGAATTATGTTGTGAGTCCTTATAACGTATTGTTATTAAATCAAATATCCATTTCCATGCTCTTGGTAAATATCCCAATATATTTCAGGTAGATAGATGAGCTCGCAACATAAGGCAAGCTGTCTTAACTTTTTGATTTAAAAATATTGTTACGTACAGTAAACGAATATCTTGAAATTTCGGGTTTTCAATTAAAGACGACAAATATAGAAAAACCTTGACAAATAATTCCAAGGAAGTATTGTAAATGCGGAATTCATTGAAGTTGTAGCAATTAAGAACAATACCCCCTTTAACACCAAGAAAGAGGGAATCATGGGCAGATTATGAAAAACCCCGTTTCTCAAATGGAGAGATGGGGTTTTTCTTTGCTGTCGAGAAAAAATATTACACTTCAAGAAATAACCCTATTTTATGATACACACGAGAAATCGGTGAAAAATTTATATCGTATTATCCTTTTATCCTTCGATGAATGCTTGGCAGCAATCAGAGATGAGCCACATTTTTTGCCATATACGTTGGATACCTTTATATCCGCTGTCTTTTAATATGTGAATATTATTATGATATTTTGCATTGCAACCTAAATAGAGGTCTAATGTAACCATGATTGAAGAGTGCAATGACATATTGGAATGCGAAAATAGGTTATCTCCAGTAATCCCCAAAACAAGTTTGCTGGGAGAAATTCCTTTATCTACCGAAGAAGTAGATAAATTAGGTTCTTTTATTAAGGAGCAAATTTCTGACAATATCCAAGGGGGAACAAAATTTCTAAAAACCAAGACACCTACATGTTTTGCATGTTTTCTTGTTTGGAAGGGCATTTTTGATTACAGTGACGGTGATTATTGGTCAGGGTTTCGAGAATTTGCTGGTCTTTCGGATCCAAGTTGGCAAGCAAAATGGGGTAAAATATTCATCAACTTCTTAGAAACCAATGGATTGCCACCTTTCGATAATATCAAAGACGCACATCGTTATGTTACTCCCATTCTTATGCATGGAATGATCCCTAATTCTTGTTTGGATGAATTTTTTGAAAAAATCTTACTTCCAATGGTCAAACAAGACCTGACCGATCCCTCTGATCTTAGCTTCTTGTTAAAAATTCGAAGAGAAGACGACAACGAGAGGTATTCTATTGAAAAAGAAATTGAAGAACTAAAGGCAAAGAAAGGTTCAATCTCAAGCAAATTAAACCGAGTTCGCTCTTTGATTAAAATATGGGACGATCTTGATAAAATCAAAGCCTTAGAAGAAAAAGTAGGTAACCGCAATGAGTTAGCTTATTTACCTGAAGATCCTTTGGAATACAAAAGCAAGAAAAATTGGGCAATTCAAAAACTTCAAAAAGAGATTGAAAAATTAGAAAGTGAAAAAAAACAATGTGAACAGCAAAGAAAGAAATTTTCAGAAGTAGATAAAGAGGTATTAGCCCATTCAGGTGCCATTAATCAATGTATCAACATCTTGCCGAAATTAGAACAAGAACTCCTACGAGTGACTGAACTCAAGGCAGAAGAAAACCTGCTTAAAGAACGGATAGAAAAAGATGCACAATCAATATTTTTTGAACCATGGAACGAAAAATTTGCATTAATTATCCGGGAGTTACCCTTAGATAATTTGAAAGATAGAATCGAAAAATTTAATTCTATTAGAATAAGCGAATCGATTATAAAAAGAACCTATTTTACGAAGCTGTTAACAGTCATTAAGAAATGGATGAATCACCTTTCCCCCCGTTTTATAAAGAGAGAAAAGACAGCGCAAGAAATGCAGGTTGAAATCTCAGAAATGCTAAAAAAACTTCCTGTTGGAAAAAAGGTAATAGAGTGGCCCCAAACTGAACTTATCCATAATTTAGAGCAATTATGTGAAAAACATGAAACCCTTTGCCAATTGCATGAAATCCGGGGCTATAAAGAAATGGAAACCTATGAACAAATCAGTGGGATAAAAAATGTAGCAGAAACTGTCGGTGTTGCTACCACCGGTGATATAAAACATGTGGTTATGACCATAAAAACTAAACTCGCCGAAGCCCAAAACAATAAACGATCGGCCATTCAAGCCGAACAACAAATTGAAGAGAAAGAAAGTAATATTAGAGAATTAATGGTTAATAAGGAGCTTATAGTTAAAGAACTACAGGAAATTGATGATCATCTTGCTGAATTGGGAAATGGCGATATTCAATTAGGCATTGAACGATTGGAACAGCAGCGTAATGCTCAACTCCAAACAGAATTACTTAAAAAAGATTTAATAAAGGCATATCCTGACTTAGAGAGCTTGGAACGAGAAAAAAACGGGGCTCAAAAGAATGGCAAAGATAAAAGTTACTATAATTCGGAAATTGACAGACTTGATTTAGAAATTGAACAAATTAAACAAAAGACAACTGAATTAAAAGAAAAACTCGAACAAATTCCGGAACCATTTCCTTATGTGGATGAACCTACCCGAAGATTCTTGCTTTATGGTGGCGATACCGCGAGGGATTTCCTTGTTCAATCTGCCCAAATGGTGAATCAGGCCATGACTGAACAAAGTGTACCTTCTGCGGATGAAACTGGACTACCAGAGAGAGTAGTTGCAAGGTTCGAAGAATGGTGGAAAGAATATTGCAAAATCAGTGAAGGAGGAGATGAAATCGTAAGTCCTGAGAAACTGGATAGATTTAGAAGTCCCCTGATATATTTTGATCCTGCTCTGATCGAAATCAAAGTTCACTTCCCATCACAGCGCTTCTCAATTTCCGATAAGATTTCAGGTATTTGTTTAATAATTAACGAAGATAAACAGTATTCACAGAAAGAACAATTGTTACGGGCTTATCAATATAATAAAGATTGCTTAGCAACAGAGGAACTTGATTTCCCCTTGCCTTTTCCATCGTATATATATAAATTCACTCTAAAAAGCGATGACCAGATTATTTGGTGCTGGAATATTCAGGGCATGAGCATAACTCAGCCTTTCATGGCCTTTAGCAGTAATTCAAAAAGGTTGATCCATGAAGCGGAATTACCCAAAGGGGAAGTCTTAATTGTATTGCATAAAGAATTTTTTCTCGAGCCAAATCGAATTGTTATTGAGGTCGCTGATTTACATGGGAAATGGAGGGAATATAAATACCTAAAAGTAGATCTTAGCAATGTTGGGCAACTGAATTTGGTAGATAAACAAAATAATAAATACAAAGTATCAATTTCGATGGAAAGAAAGCTTGAACCAACGCTTTATGGTGGGCAGATCCTGAGGGGATGCTGTTCAGAGGAAGAAAATATATACGTTGGAGAACCTCCAAGCATTTGCATTCCAGTTGAAAATAATGCTGAAATAAAAGGATGGGTAGTTTCTATCCCTAAAAACAGCGATAGCACATTGGTTGAATCAAAGCATTATCGGCTCAACGAGTTGGAGGAAATATCGAACATAGATAGGAATGATGGCCTACTTATAATACCCCTATCTAACGAAAAATGCATAGGGAAAAACCCTGTTGGTAGGTTTACAGTTCGATTAAGAAATGATGTCCGGCACATTTTCAAGCGCTTAAGTTTTTGTATTGTTCCTCATCTAAAATTAGGGTTCGACAAGGACATTTATTTGCCCTGTGAAGAAGGCACCGCACAAGTTAAGCTAACACTTGATGGGCTTGAACAAATGAAATTTGAGCCTCGAGGCCAGGTAAAAATTATTGACTTCAAAAGAGGTTCATACAGGTTAGAAACTATCTCTTCAGAGCATAGTATCCATGGAATATTGCGATATACTTTCCCTAAAGGCAATTTGATTCCTGTTCCAATAACTATTGAAATTCCGAGATTGACATGGCGGCTCGATGGTATGCCAAATAACGAATATTCTTCAGAGTCAAACAAGGTAGAAGAAATTTGGTTTGGAGATTTGGAGAATGCCCAGGAATCGCTTTCTCTTATTGTAACCATGCCCTCTTTTATCAACGGTCAAGGACGACTAAGTCCTATTGATATAGATCAAGTATCAGAAAAGAAAATATGTGAAGGGAAGGTTAGATTTGACCTTTTAGGCTTTAGCGATACCTTGAGAGAAGACGATGAACCGCTGCAAACATTTGAACTAACAGTTCCCGATTCAGAGCTTTCGATAGACAATGTTGAACTGTTTACGGTACGAACAAGATGGGAAGTTGAAGACATAGAATGTATTCAACAATTTCGCAACGGCATGTTAATTCTAAAAATATCATGGAAAGGGGAGAAAGGAAAATCAGAAGGGCAACGAGTTATTAGATTGTGGAAGATCGATTCACCAAATTCAGACTTCGATGAGTGGCAAGTACCCGAAGATTCTTATGGCATGGAGATTGAGGAAGAAAAAGAAAGGATTCCGCCGGGAGAATACCGGGTTCATATAGATGTTGATGATGAGAATTCATGGTCGTCGACGAAACCTACTATGCCACCAGATGATTATTTAAACACTATCGATATTCAAGTAGTTGAAGAAATACTGAAGGGGAAAATCAACATCATATCTGTCATAGATAAGAATGGCCATAAACATACACTAAAATACAGATACAATATTGATATAGAAGGAAGGATAAGCAAAAGAACTTTACCAGATGGAGTGGATTCGAAAGTAAAAATATATCAATATCATGAGGGCTGGTATGTGGGGAATATTTCAGTTGCTGGAAGGTCAACGTTTGAAACCGGAACAGATGTGTTTAATCCGGTGAAGTTTGAATATATTTCAACAAAGCATTTAATTGATTCTTTGCAAGATAATGACAACGATGGTGTATTTTTTTGTACATTATGTAAAGAGCTATTCTGGAGTCTTAAACGTTATAAAAAAGAAAGAGGAATGGGGCATGAACAAAACATTTTATCACCAATATCACTTGGTGAGGACCATCCGGAATTTAAAATGAAATTCAAGTTCTTAAATTAAAGGATTAACCAATGTCACTCGATCCCATTAAAACAACTAAGTCTATCACGGATAGATACAGAGCCTATCTATCTACTTCATTTCGATTGAAACATCCTTACCTTCAAGCCCAATTTATGGAGGAGTTACAACCTGAAAAGTTTGTGAAAGGACCTATTTTAGAGGCCACACCGCCCTTTGAAACTGGGAAATCTTTGGAAGAATTGGTGTGTGAAGGGCTTCTGTCCGATCAATTTAGGAACCTCAAATCTGGGGACCTCCCGTTGAATCGCCCTCTATATAGGCACCAGGAAGCTGCTGTTCGCCAAGTAGTGGGGGCTAACAGAAACATTGTTGTAGCCACCGGTACTGGCAGCGGTAAGACAGAAGCATTCTTAGTGCCTATTCTTAACCATCTGTTCCGTCAAAAGGAGGATGACAAACTAACACCGGGTGTGCGCGCCCTCTTGCTCTATCCCATGAATGCTTTGGCAAATGACCAGTTAAAGCGAATGCGTGCACTCCTTAAGAATTATCCTGATATAACCTTTGGGCGCTATACCGGCGAGACAGAACGAAAGCAGAAAGCGGGGGAAGATAAATACCGAAAAATGTATAAT
Source organism: Syntrophales bacterium (assembly GCA_030655775.1). NCBI lineage: Bacteria > Pseudomonadati > Thermodesulfobacteriota > Syntrophia > Syntrophales > Syntrophales bacterium. Next base: position 4,811 of record JAUSPI010000015.1, on the reverse strand, counting down.
AATAAGGAACCCCTGCCAAATGAACTCGTCTCTCGAGAACAGATGAAAGAAAAACCTCCTCACATTCTGCTTACCAATTACGCTATGCTTGAATATTTAATGCTTCGTCCCGAAGACCACGTCTTTTTCGACGGAGAATACGCAAATTATTGGAAATTTATTATAATTGATGAAGCACATACCTATAACGGAGCCAAGGGAATTGAAATGGCAATGTTACTCAGACGTCTTAAAGACCGTGTAGTTCAAAATGAGCCCGGCCGAATTCAGTGCATTGCTACCAGCGCTACGCTCGGAAGTGGAGAAAGGGAATTTGGTGATGTCGCAAGATTTGCCCGAGAACTGTTTGGAGAGTTGTTTGAGCCGCAAGATGTTATTGGTGCCGTTCATCAATCAATGGCAGAATTAGGTGCTTCCTGGGGGAAACCAGATTCTTATTTATATGAAGAATGGCAAAAAATTATCAATGAAACTCCACTCGATAGCATAATCCCTGCCTTGGTAAAAACAGGGAGAGGAAATGGCGTACCAATCAAAACACTTGAATATTCCGAACTACGAGCTGACAATGAATACAAGCGTTTTTTATTTTACGTACTAAAAGGAGATGGCAGGTTAATTTCACTAAGAGGAATTCTCGAACAGAAACCACAACTCCTGAATAAAGCTGCAGAGAAGATATTCCATGATGCAGCAAACTCTCAAAACGCCCTTGTGGCCCTGGTTGATCTTGCCATTCGATCCAAACCAAGCGAAGATGATCAACCGCTTATTCCAGCCAGATATCATCTGTTTGTGCGAGCCATTGAAGGTGCCTATCTGAGCCTGCTTCCAGAAAAGAAAATCTATTTGGAACGCCACGAGACATTCAAATATGATGAGAAGAAATATCCTGTGTTCGAGATAGGAACCTGTCGTCAGTGTGGTGCTACATACCTGGTAGGCGAAACCCAGGAAGACGAAGGCAAAAATATTTTTAAGCAGCCAGGAAAGCAATACTTTGAAAGCGCTGAAAAGCTGGAATATTATCTACTTCTCGATGAGCATAGTCAGTTGTTGCCAGATAACGAAGATGAATTGGCAACTTTGGAAGAAGACTTAAAAGGAGACAGATATAAAATTTGCGGTGCATGCGGAGCCATTGATAAAGCCAATTTAATAAATGGATTTTGCGATTGCAGTGAAGAAAATTACTTTGAAATACTCAGAGTTAAATCCAAGGACGGAAAAGTCCATAAGTGTCCTGCCTGTACAAGAACAAATCCCCAAGGTTCTATGGTATGGCGTTTCCTCCTCGGCAAAGATGCAATCGCCAGCGTTTTGGCAACTTCTCTCTACCAGCAGATTCCATCACGGGATAGAGAATCCGAAAAACATTCAGAACATGATGGCATAGCTTCCGATGACTGGTCTTCAACGACGGGGATAGGTGTATCTAATGAAGTTTCGGCTGGAGAAAGTAGTGATGGACGACAATTATTGATTTTTTCTGATAGCCGACAGGACGCCGCCTTTTTTGCTCCCTATCTCAGTCGTACCTACTCTCAAATACTCAGGAGACATCTAATCCTTAAGACAATAAGTGAAAATGGGGATAAAATTCTTGAAAACAGATGGAGAGTTCAGGATTTAATCCCTCCCCTCAGACAACAAGTAAGCCAACTGAATCTCTTCCCTGACAAAAGTTTACAAGAACAGGAGAACGAAGTCTGGAAATGGGTACTTTATGAACTTTTGAGCATTGATAATAGAATTGGCCTGGAAGGGTTGGGATGTCTCGGCTTCTCTTTAGTGAAGCCAGAAAATTGGAAGGCGCCAATCCCATTAACAAACTCACCCTGGAAACTGTCCATAAATGAGGTGTGGACATTATTTCAAATATTGCTGGATAGTTTTAGGAAGAATGGGTCTATTCTGTTTCCAGACAATGTCTCCCCTACAGATGATTTCTTTCAACCTACCAATCGTGAATACTACTTCAGAGAGAGCGGATCCGTGCCCAAAAAACATGTTCGTAGCTGGAGTCCTTCTTCTGAAAATGCAACAAACGCTCGTTTGGAATTCATTATGCGTTTAGCTCACCGAATGGGTATAGGTCTATCACGCAAGAAATGTACAGACATATTAAATAATATTTGGCGAAAAAGCCTGGAGCTTGATAACCCGTCAAGTTGTTGGAAAGATCATTTCTCCTCCATTAATTTGCCGGGAGAGGGAACAGTCTATCGCATCAGACACAACCTCTGGGAACTCCAACCGGGAACCATCAACAAAGACCTTCAATGGTATCACTGTGACAAGTGCAATAATATAACGCTCCTTAATCTAAGAGGTGTTTGCCCTACATATCGATGCCAGGGGGAACTCCAAAGATGCAATCCAGAAGAGGTCTTTGCAGACAATCACTATCGGAATCTTTACTCAGGAGTTTTACCACTAAGAATGGAGGCTAAAGAGCATACAGCACAGTTAACAAGTGATGCTGCTGCCGATTTACAGACCCAGTTCATAGTAGGAAAAGTAAATGTATTAAGTTGTTCAACCACCTTTGAGCTGGGTGTGGATGTTGGGGAATTGGAATCGGTGTTTATGCGAAATGTACCACCTTCCGCAGCCAATTACATACAAAGGGCGGGTAGGGCTGGCAGGCGTATCGATTCTACGGCCTTTGCCCTGACTTTTTGCCAGCGTCGCTCTCATGACTTGGTTCACTTCAATGATCCAATGCGAATGGTCTCTGGCGAGATTAAGCCACCACATTTTAAAATCGAGAATGAAAAAATTGTAAAAAGGCATGTCTATGCTACCGCACTTGCAAAATTTTGGAAAGACAATCCCAAGATGTTTGGAGATGTCGAATCCTTCTTTTTTAAGGGAGATAAAAAAGGCTCCGATTTATTCAAAGAGTATTTGGACAATAAGCCGAATGATCTCTATAAAATTCTAAAGAGAATTGTGCCAGAGACTCTATATAAAGACCTGGGAATTGGTGCATGGGGCTGGGTTTCGGGATTGTTCGATAAAAATGACGGGGTCTTGTTAAAGGCAACAGAAGAGGCACAAAGCGATGTTGAAGAATTGGAGAAGGCACGAAAGCAACTTATAGATGAAAATAGGCCATCAGATTACATCCTGCGTGTCGTCAATACAATAAAAAACAGATATTTGATTAATTTTCTATCAAGTCGCAATGTTATACCTAAGTACGGGTTTCCCGTGGATGTAGTGGAGTTGCAGATTCTACACCACTCTGATGAAGCAAAAAGATTGGAATTGGCCCGTGACCTGAGGATTGCATTATCAGAATATGCACCGAGCAGTCAGATAGTGGCGGGCGGCAAGCTATGGACAAGTCGTTATTTGAAAAAAATACCCCAAAGGGAGTGGCCTAAATATAGATACGCAATCTGTGAACATTGCCAACTCTATCAAAGAGGACACGAGGGCTCTGAAGTACCCCTCGATAATTGTAAAGGGTGTGGTCAGCCTTTAGAAGGCAGAAATCAAGGAATTTTCCTAAAACCAGAGTTTGGATTCATTGCCAGTACTAAACGACCCGCAGAGCCTGGAGAAGGACAACCTGAAAAGACTTACACGACGCGAACTTATTATTCCGGCAACTCTGATAGGAGAGATGAATTAACAGTTAAGTTGAAGAATAATGTTACCTTTCGAGCAGTACCAGCTTCACATGGGGAAATGGCAGTCATAAACCATGCTGGTTATCAAGGGTTCAGAATCTGCCATAAGTGCGGGCATACAATTTTAGGTAATGAAAAAGCAGAAACCCCCCACAAAGCCCCTTGGGGAACTAATTGTTCAGGTAGACTAAAGCGTTATTATCTTGGACACGAATACATGACCGACATCCTTCAACTGCATTTTAAAGGGTACGCCAACTCTGACGTTGGATTCTGGTTTTCTATCCTTTATGCACTACTTGAAGGAACAAGCGAGGCACTTGATATTGACCGGCAGGATTTAGATGGGTGTTTGTACGCCTACACCGGTGATCCGACAATGCCAGCGTTGATTTTATTTGATGACGTGCCTGGTGGAGCGGGCCATGTGCACAGAATTGCTAAGGATGAAACCACAATAAAACAAATCCTACAGTCAGTCCATCAAAGGATGAAAAAATGTGAATGTGGAGGTGAAGAAGGGCATGCCAGTTGTTATGGTTGTTTGCGAAATTATAGAAATCAATTCTGTCACGATAAACTGGACAGAGGGAAAGTTATTAACTTCTTAGAAGAGTATTTTAAATGAATACTAAAGAAGAAAGATGATTTTAAGAATAATTAATGGATTAAGTTCCCGATTTAATCATTTATTCATTGACGGTCGTAATTTAATATTGCTCCATTGTTGATTTTATCAATTACAGGAGAAAGAAACAAAACTAACGCGAAAATGGAATAAATCTGTCCATCAATTGAGTACAGGAAATTAATATCGTAACTCCATTGTCATTTTTAAAAATGTAAACAGCTGCTATTATGTTGCGAGTGGCCTTAACTCCCTGAGAACATAGATCTAATCGCTATGGCTCATGGAAACGTGATATCGTTTGTAAAAACAACAGGATAGCATTGCTTGTCATCATAGATTCAAAGAAACTGTCAACATAATAAATAGTCCCGTGGCATACCTCTCCGTGTCCGGCTTTGGACCGTGCCGCAGTTTTAGAGGCTGTCCAGCCAGGCTAAAATATCTTCTCTGTTTTCCCAATCAATCAGCTCATCTATTTTAGGATCCTGAGCGAGAACGGATTGTGCATATTCGATGAACTGTTTCTGTATTTCTTTTCT
>JAUSPI010000014.1 GCA_030655775.1 Syntrophales bacterium | reverse complement strand
CAAAGATTACACGGATTACTCTAATCACTTGAAGTGCGATGCGAAATCTGCAGGGTTTAATGCCCCGCTGCTTGCGGTGTGGTAGTTCATTGAGAAGAACTGTTTTTCACGGTGAGGATTATGCTGGGGACAAAATTTTGCTAATTTTACATTTAATATAACACCATGTAAAATACAGAGAGTATCCCCAAAATAGACATTGACCCTTCCAGCGCAGTAGGACAGGCGTCCCGCCTGTCCATAATGGTGAATCGCTTAGACAGCCGAGACGGCTGTCCTACGGGATGGGGAGGACAGTCTTTATTTTCAATGTCTATTTTAGAGAGTATATCTTTAGCCTCTTTCGTTTAGTGGCATATAATCCCTCTTTTTAGGCCCAACATATACCTGACGGGGACGATGAAGCCTGGTTACGGGATCCTCACGACCTTCCTTCCACTGACTGATCCACCCGGGAAGACGTCCTATCGCAAACATTACCGCAAACATATTGATTGGTATTCCAAGAGCACTCAGGACAATTCCACTATAGAAATCCACGTTGGGGTAGAGCCTGTTATCAATCAAGTACGGATCCTTCAAAGCAGCTTCTTCCAGTCTCTTCGCTACATCAAGGAGAGGATCATGTCGTTCAATCTTATCCAGAACTTTGTCTGCCATCTCTTTCATGATTCGAGCCCGTGGGTCATAATTTTTATAAACCCTGTGGCCGAATCCCATTAAAAGAAACGGGTCGTTTTTATCTTTTGCTCTGGCTATGAACGGCGCAGGGTCTCCACCGGCGTCATGAATTTCTTGAAGCATTTCTACAACAACCTGATTAGCTCCTCCGTGCAGGGGTCCCCACAAAGCGCTGATCCCCGTGGAAATAGCCGCGTACAAATTGACACGAGCACTCCCTACCATCCGTACGGCGGATGTAGAGCAATTCTGTTCATGGTCGGCATGGAGAATCCAGAATACATTGAGGGCCTGCACCATATCATCATCGATGACATAAGGGCGGACGGATGAATCAAACATCATGTTTAAAAAATTGGCACAATAACTGAGGTAGCACGATGGATACACTACCGGAAGACCCATGGAAATTCTGTAGGACATAGCTGCCAGAGTCCTCAGCTTGGACAAGAGACGGGCAAACATTTTTTCGATTTCATCCTCTTCCGATGTCTCGGGAATCTCAGGATAAAACGCACGTAAGGCATTCACCATCGACGCAAGGATACCCATCGGATGTGCCCCCTTAGGATAACGTTCGAAGAAATGTCTCACATCCTCATGGACGAGTGAATGATCATTCAGCATAATTGAAAAACTGTTAAGCTCATCATTCGTCGGCAGATCACCATTTATTAAAAGATACGCCGTTTCAACGAAACTGGACTGTTCTGCCAGTTGCTCTATGGGGATGCCCCGGTATCTTAAAATCCCCTTTTCCCCATCCAGGTACGTGATACTGCTACTACAACTGCCGGTGTTTCCATAACCCGGGTCAAGAGTTATCAAACCCGTCGCTTTAGAAAGGCTGGAAATATCGATCGCATTATTCCCCTCCGTAGATTCAACTATAGGCAACTCATATGTTTTACCATCAACAATCAATTTTACTGTTTTTTCCATAAATTCACTCCTTTATTAAATTTTATGCTCTCTTTTCTCCCTTAAAAGTAAAAAGGCAGTAAAAAGTGACGACTCAATAAAAACACCTTACCTTATTGTCCTTATTATCCCTCATAATTTCAAGCTTTTATTCTTTCCATCCGAGGACCGATTCTTAGACGAGTATTTCACTTATAATACTTTTTTCCAAACCGAGTGACGGAGCATTTTCTTGATATCTGTTCGCTTGGACATATCTCTAATTTTATTCCCATTCTATCGTGCTTGGCGGTTTCGAACTGATATCATATACCACTCGATTCACGCCGCGGACTTCGTTTATAATCCGCGAAGACATTCTTGACAGAACATCATGGGGGAGTCTTACCCAATCCGCCGTCATACCATCAAGACTTGATACTATCCTGAGGGCGACCACATTTGCATACGTTCGTTCGTCTCCCATAACTCCAACAGTCTTGACCGGTAACAGTACGGCAAAAGCCTGCCACACATCTTCGAAACCTTCGTAATTGAGTATTTCTTCCTTGACGATGCTGTCGGCATGACGGAGCACCACCAGGCTTGCCTCAGTAACCTCACCGATAATCCGCACAGCCAGGCCCGGACCGGGGAACGGTTTTCGTTTCAAAAGCTTGTCTGGAAGTCCTAACTCTTTGCCTAAAATCCTCACTTCATCTTTAAAAAGTTCTTTCAGCGGTTCGATCAATTCAAACTGCAAATCTTCAGGAAGTCCCCCCACATTATGATGACTCTTGATCGTTGCCGATGGTCCTCCATGGGCGGAGCGGCTTTCGATAACATCCGGGTAGAGGGTACCCTGTGCCAGAAAGTCTGCATGTTGGATATCTTTTGTTTCGGCCTGAAATATTCTGATAAACGTTTCTCCGATTATTTTTCTCTTCTCTTCCGGGTCAGTTATCCCTTCCAGGGCATCCAGAAATTCCTTCTTCGCATCGACAATAGTAATATTCAGGGGATAATCGTCTGTAAACATGGAATCAATTTCATCGACCTCACGTGCCCTGAGCAATCCGTTATCCACAAAAACCGCTTTCATCCGGTCGCCGATGGCACGGTCGATAAGCGCCGCCACAACAGAGGAGTCAACCCCGCCGGAGAGAGCACAAATAACGCTTGAATCGGCAACCTGAGATCGTATCCTTTCCACGGATTCTTCAACAAATTTGCTCATGGTCCAGCCACCCCGGCAGCCTGCGACATGGTAAAGAAAATTCCGAAGTATATCCATTCCCTGAAGCGTGTGAACTACTTCGGGATGAAACTGGACTCCGTATATCTTTTTGGCATCGTTACCCATCGAAGCAATAGAACAGGCAGCTGTTTGTGCCAGAATTTTAAAGCCATCGGGTACGACCGTCACATGATCGCCATGACTCATCCAGACGTCAAGCCGATAATCCAATCCTTTAAAGATTGATGCCGTATCGGATACATCCATTTGAGCCGGTCCATATTCGCCGCTCCTCCCCTTCTTCACGGTGCCGCTCAACAACCGTGCCAACAGTTGCATCCCGTAACATATACCGAACATCGGAATATTGAGATCCAGGATGCCCTCATCGAACCCGGGACGCTCCGGTTCGAGAACGGAAGCAGGTCCACCGGACAACACCAACGCTTTCGGATTCAGCGTCATCAGCTCATCCTTTGTAATTGTATGATGAACTATTTCGGAATATACACCAAGTTCTCGTATCCTTCGCGCGATAAGTTGAGCATACTGTGAACCGAAATCAAAAACGGCAACCAATTCTTTCATGCGTTAACCCCTGCTCCTCTCTTTTTTTTCATCAGTTCGACAAAACGACCGAACAGATGTCGGGGATAATTCTGTCCACCTTTAAACTCTGCATCAGTAATTGAATCAATTCTTATGATTTTTAGACGTTTCAGTGCCGATCCCGGCCTCTCCTCCAGGACGGTTCAACCGTAGCATTTTTGTTTTTCGCTATACAAGACTTTTCACGTCTTCAATGCCTGGAAGAAACCCGTTTTCTTTCTCGTAAATACTTATAATTTTATCCTCCAAAACAGATTCTCGTAATTATATGTTTTAGTTGTCGCTGTATGCCACGCAGAGCAACCCCTATAGTAGTACGCAATTATGATGCCATCACGTTAAAAAAATTAAAAGAAGCATATAGTAATGATATTATTAGGTATACTTAGACACAAAACGACAAGAGAGAAAAGTGCCCCCGCCAAACAATCTACATAATTGTAGAATTAACAATGAAGACCTACCGATATGTGCAAGAAAAAATACCTTTTTTGGCCTTGAATTAACAATCTTAGGAAAGAAATCAAAACTTAAAAAAGTCTTCAACTCATGCTATAAAGATAATCATAACAGCCAACGATCACTTTGTCCTTTTCGGTAACATTAAATTATGAGTCAACGGTTATTGACAATCTCGATAAATTTTAATGATAATCAACGGGGTTCTGTGACGCTCCCTGCCTACAAGGCGGGGTTTGCGGGCACGCTCCCCGGTCAAAATCGATAAAAAAGGGGGGAAATGAACAAGCTTAAATACTGTCCCGAACCAACACTCAAAACCGGTGAAAGAAAGCATGGCTTTCATGTACTGAGGATTGAACAGATACCCGATATAAGGGTTACGGCATACGAGATAGAACATGTTAAGACCGGTGCCAAGGTCCTCCACCTCCATGGTGACGATAAAGAGAACCTCTATTCCATTGGGTTCCGTACTCCTCCCGAAGACTCAACGGGTATTGCGCATATTCTGGAACACTCTGTCCTCGCCGGTTCTGAAAAGTTCCCGTTGAAAGATGTATTCAACGAACTGGCCAGGGGGACGCTCCAGACCTTTATCAACGCCTTCACCTATCCGGACAAGACGATTTATCCTGTTGCAAGTCAGGTCCGGTCCGATTTCTTTAATCTGGCACGAGTTTACACTGACCTCGTATTGAAACCGCTTCTTTCAAAAGAAACCTTCAATCAAGAGGGCCACCATCTGGAATTTGAAGATACTGAAAAGATTGAGAGTGACCTCAAAATCTCAGGGATTGTATACAATGAGATGAAGGGAGCATATTCTTCTCCTGATGCCCTTATGTACAAGGCAATCCAGAAAAACCTCTATCCGAATATCACATATGCCTTTGATTCAGGAGGAGACCCTGATGTGATTCCATCTCTTACCTATGAACAGTTAAAGAAATTTCACCATACCTACTATTCACCAACAAATGCCCGTTTTTTCCTCTACGGGAATATTTCTACAGAGGATCACCTGGTTTTTTTAAAAGAGATGTTGTCCGGCTTTGATTATGTGCAGGTCAATTCCGACATTGAAACTCAAAGGCGGTGGGAAAAACCATACAGAAAGCATGGCCTATATCCCATCGGGAAGGGAGAGAACCTTAAAAGAAAGACCACAGTAAATATGGCGTGGATGATGACAGAAAATACCGATCATGAAACCGTGCTTCTTCTAAAGATTGTATCCGGAGCACTGATCGGTAGTGCGGCGGGGCCGCTTCGCAAGGCCCTGATTGATTCAAACCTTGGCGAAGACCTCTCTCCCGTGACCGGCCTTGAGCAGGACCTAAAACAGGTTGCATTCGCTGTGGGGATTCGAGGAACTGATCCCGACAAGTCAGAACATATTGAAGAATTGATCCTTGAGACTTTGCAAAAGGTGGCAGAGACCGGTTTTGAACGGGAGGTGATTGAAGGTGTGCTTCACCGGGTGGAATTTGGCGGCAAAGAGATCGTTCGCAACCGGATACCGTACGGCATTACACTTATGGGAAGGGTTTACCATACCTGGCTTTACGACGGTGACCCGATGGTCGGCCTTAAATTCCCTCAGACAATAGAGAAAATCAGAAAAAGATGGGAAGAAGAACCCCGGCTTTTTCAGAAAGTTGTTCAGAAATGGTTTATCGACAACCCTCATCGACTTCTCTCAATCATGGAACCGAGCCAGACCTATACCGGGGAAAGAGAAGCCGCATTCGGAAAAAGGATGTCTCGATTCAAGGCTTCACTTTCGCCAAAGAAACTGGAAGATATTAGAAGCAAGTCTTTTTCGCTCAAAAAGACGCAGATGGAACCGGACACACCTGAGGCACTGGCTACGCTGCCAAGACTGGATTTAGAAAATATACCTCGAATTACAGATAAAATCCCAACTGAAGAAACTACAATTGCAGGAATTGCCGCACTACAACATGAAATCTTTGCAAATGGCATCGCTTATCTTGATATCGCCTTTGACGTCTCCGATATTCCTGAAAATCTGCAGCCCTATCTCCCTCTCCTGGGAAAGCTTACCGCCGGCATGGGCGCGGCGGGTCTTGGCTACGAGGAAATGGCACGGCGGATTACTTTGAACACAGGGGGGCTCTGGCACAATCTCACAGCAGGTATGACCACAGATGGAAAAGACAACTGGCAGAAGATAATCTTCAGGACAAAGGCGCTCCACCGAAACGTGCCCGATGCCGTAAATATCGTTTCAGACATATTGACGGAAGGAGATCTCTCAGATGAGGAACGCATGCGGAACCTGATCCTGGAGGCCAAAAACAATTTACATTCTGCTGTGATTCCCTCCGGTCATCTCTTTGCACACCGGACTGCCGCCGCAGCACTTTCCACACCGGCATATCGCGATGAACAGTGGAACGGAAGGACACAGCTTAAATTCCTGAAAATGATCTCCGAAGGGTTCGGAAACCGGAAAGGAGAGCTTTCTAAAAAGCTCTCCCGCCTGCAAAAGAGGATCTTCCGGAAGGAGCGGCTCACTCTGAACCTGACGGGAGATTCCGAAGGAATTGATCTCATTATTGAAAGTATAAAAGGTCTGGCAGGGCGACTGGCCGGTGGCGGAAGTCGAGGGGTTCCTTCTATTCCCGAATTGCACTCGAAATACCGCGGTGTTGCCATACCCGCACAGGTCTGTTATGTGGCAAAGGTCTTTCCGGCGCCGACATATTCAGATCCACTCTCGCCAACCCTCATGGTCATGGCACGGCAACTCTCAAGCAGTTATCTCTATAAGAATATCAGAGTCCAGGGCGGGGCATATGGCGGGATGTCACAGTATGACCCGATGTGCGGCAACTTTTCATTCCTCTCATACAGGGATCCCCACTTAGTTGAAACACTGAAGGTCTATGACGGCGCCGTCTCCTTTATATCAGGAAACATAATTAAAGCAGAAGAACTTGAAAAAGCAATTATCGGCACCATAGGATTGCTCGACAGGCCGATGGACCCATCAGGCAGGGGATACATAGCTATGATCCGCAACTTTGCGGGCATTACTGATAAAGATCGTCAGAACTTCCGCAATCGTGTCTTTGAAACATCAACAAAATCCCTCATCGAAGCAGCCGATCGTTTTTTAGCACCAGCGGAAGAGTCATCGTCGGTTGCAGTGTATGCGGCATCCGAACGTCTCAGTAAAGCGAATGAAACCCTGGTTCCGAAACTTGAAATCGAGTCATTGGCGTAATATAGAATTGGAAATGTAAAGAGAGGTTTGCAAGTTTTCCATCAAAAAGAACTTAATGCCTTGACAAAAACCCTTCATTCCTCCTGTACCACAGGTTGGGAAACAATTTATATAAAAGCCTTGACATCAATCCGATATATTCCTTATCCCTCCTGTCAAACTGGCAGGCCTGTATTACTTTTTCTTTAATCTCCTCCCTGGTGCCACCTTCGTTGAATATTTTATAGGCACAGTCAAATAAAGGGCTATACATATTCTTCTTCTCAAGATATCTATATACATTCCTGATTGTGTTGGGACCTTCGGGAGTTCCATCAATTTTACTCATCACATTGATATCTGTCTCTATAGGATTTTCGTTGAATAATTCGTAGAAAAGTTTACCATATCTATAATTCTTACTTGCCTCTGAAGAAACGGTAACATACAGATCTCCTACCCCTGCCTGTCCGTAAAACGACTGGAAACTTCCACCCAGCAACTTCGACAGCGATCTTATCTCAACACCTGACCTGGCAAATATCGTCCCGGGAATAGAATTTCCAAGTTTTAAACAATCAGCAACACCCTTTTTATTTGCCACTCTATTTTTAAGTGCTCCGCATGCTTCGACACCTACAACATCAGAATTATAATACGATGTCAATTCACTCCTGTCGCACCTTATTATTTCAGATCTTACGATTTTTGACATTTTTCTACTTCCGGCAACAGTTACACATACAG
>JAUSPI010000013.1 GCA_030655775.1 Syntrophales bacterium | reverse complement strand
ATCCGTCAATATACAGCACGGAGATTATCTGCTTAACTACACCCCAAAGACGGGCCTTATTAAAAAACACTCGTCTCTGTCTGTCAGCATCAGAATGTGTCACGACATCTACGCCCACTGTGGCGATCCTCGCCAAAGCTTTTTCAACTGCTAACATTTGTTCTTTGGTGAAATATTCTCCCATGACCTCCTCCTTTATTGTGGGGACTGACCGTAGCCAGCCCCCGCCACTATTTTGTCCTACTACTACCTTGCCGCTCGCTTTTAGGAAGCGTAACCAAGTCTAAATCCGTTATCACCTCCCTTCATTCTTCCTTTCTTTAATGGGGAAGGCAGGATTGGCTACCTGCTGGACTGCCCAATTTAAGCCGACTCCGTCCTTATATCAGGGCTGGTACTTTCTTATGGCACCCTGAAATGTGTGTAATCACTTTAGCGTTTCTCGCCAGCTTCCCCCCTCAAAAACTTGTTAATAGCTAACCTTGGGCGTTATCTGTAATGATCATATCTGTACTGATCATAATTGTCCCGCTCTGCCTGTTCTCTTATATACTCTTCTCGTTCTCTGTAGGCTTCTCTTTGACTCCTATCACATTCGGGTTTGCCACATGATTCTATTTCACCAAAAGCGTCGTAAATGCCTAATTCTTCCCCACACCAGTGACAATGTTGCATTCTCTTTGCCATATCCCCTCCTTAAAACCAAGATGATCATTCAATCAACCCGACGCCGAGATCGGGCTGAGGTTTTCCGCTTGTCCGTTACGGCGCGGGTTATTTTTTAGCGTTATGCCTGATTATAAAGAGCCGTAGGTTGTAGGCACTCGCGGCAGAAATAAATAGCTACGGCGCAGCAATCATGCAACCAATATCCACCCTTCCCCTCGTTAGGGTGTAAGTCCGCTACCATTTCTTTTGCTGTTTCGGCAAATTCTTCCCTAATAGTAAACCCATGTCGGGCTTCTCCGTTACACCGGCAACATTTTGTTGTAGCAGGAAAATCAGTCTGATAAGTTTCCGTTAATCCTGATTGTCCTATAAATCCTCTTAGCATTTTTGCCTCCTTTTTTCAATAGCTGGCTCCGGGTACTATCTTAAATAAGTGTCATGCGTTATAGTAGGTGCACTAAACCTTGTACATTTAAATGACACATTCCAGAGCCAGCCAAGTTCAAAGATCGTTTCCTCGTTCCGCTACCCTCTCACCGTACATTGCAACATTCGCCATAGCGAGTTGACTTGGTATAAATGATTGAGTGTCCCAAACATATACAAAGGGAATTTGTTTGTCAAGTCTTTTTTTTGATACATCCCAACTTTCTTTCATTTTCTCGATAAATCACACACTTAAATAGAATAATATTTTTGTTGACAGTAGGATAAAATGATGCTATTTTACCGCCATGAAGATAAATACTAAACTAATTCAATCTGAAATGAACCGGCGGGGCTTGACACTTGATAAGCTGGGTGCCATGTGCAAGCCGAAGTATAAAACGAGGCAGGCGGTGGAGTTGGCTATTAAACAAGCCAAGACATTGAGGGTAATAACGAGGATAGCTAAAGCCCTTGATTTACCACCGAGGGACTTGATTATTTAAGGGGAGGCGTAGAAGATGAGACACATCCTAATCATCATTTTTGTCCTAATCCCCTCTTGCCTGTCAATCCCCTTTTGGGATAACGCCCTACACGATACATATCTACGCAACTACCACGGGCAGAACATAGCCATTTATACAGACTTCAGTCATTTTTTGAGACCATGCGGGGAAAGATGTGAGCTATAAATTGCGTATATTATCATTAGGTGCAGGCGTTCAATCCAGTACAATTTTGTTAATGGCGTGCAAGGGTGAGTTGCCGAAGCCGGATGCGGCTATCTTTGCTGATACTGGATGGGAAACAGCGGTAACCTATATGCATCTTGAATGGTTGAAGATAGAAGCCGGGAAGCATGGGATACCTGTTATTGTGGTGGATAGTGGTAATCTAAAGGATAAGCTGTTAGAATCTCATAATTTTATTGGCCCATGTGATAAGAAAAGAATGGGAAGTATTCCGTTTTTTACCAAGCAAACCAACGGAAATGTTGGTATGTTAAGACGACAATGCACCGCAGACCACAAAATAGTTCCTATTAAAAAACAGATTCGGAAAATGCTTGGTCTGAAGCCAAAACAATGGGCACCAAAAGATTGCGTGGAACAATGGATAGGAATTTCAACCGATGAAGCACAGAGAATGTTTACAAGAAAAAGAGATAGAATGGCGGTTATGAGGTTCCCTCTTTTGGAATGGAAGCCGATGTCGAGAATGGACTGCATGAAGTGGTTACATGAGAATTATAATATTGTTGTGCCGAAAAGCTCTTGTGTTGGTTGTCCGTATCACTCACAGAATGAATGGAGAAATTTAAGCAGCAATGAATTTACAGATGCTTGCAACTTCGATGAAGCGACCCGGCGCAAGGGTGGTATTCGGGGAGACTTGTTTTTGCATAGGTCTTGTATGCCATTATCCGAAGTTGATTTAAGAACACCAGAAGAACGAGGACAGCAGATATTTGACTTTTATAAGAATGATAAGCTCAATTTATTTCTCAATAATATTTCGATACATTCCAACGATATGGGGGAGTATGTTATTTGAAGAGATGAGACTTTGCTGGAGATAGAGGAGCAAAAGAAATGAATTGGATCAACATAAAAGATGAACTACCAACAGACCAGCAAGAAGTAGTCTACTATTTCAAACCTCTTGGTGTATTTAGGGGAAAATATAAGAAAGTAGAAAATGATGAATTTGCGGTAGGTGCTGTATTTGATTGTTTTTACGGTGACAGGGGATATCTTTGTGACGACGTAACACACTGGATGCCTGATCGGGAAGGCGAACTACCAGAACCACCGGAGGAGGGTAAGTGAAAAACTTTCATCTGCACAAATTTAAAGCAATTCCAACAGAACTTGACGGAATTAAGTTCCAGTCAAAGAAAGAAGCTGGATATTATCAAAAATTGAAGATGTTTCAGAAACTTGGAGAGCTCGTTTTCTTTTTGAGACAAGTCCCATTCGATCTTCCGGGTAATGTGAAATATCGGGTTGATTTTCAAGAGTTTTGGAGAGACGGCACGGTTCATTTTGTAGATGTTAAGGGATTTCGAACCCCTGAATATATAATGAAAAAGAAGATGGTTGAAGCCCTATACCCGGTAACGATTGAGGAAGCATGATACTAAAACCGATCAGAATTAAAAGCAAAAAGTATCAGGATTGGATTAAAAAACAAGCCTGCTTGTGTGGGAATGGTGACTGCTTTGGCGATATAGTTTGTCATCACACTAAGACAGTGGGGGCCGGGGGCTCTGATTATTTGGGTATTCCGCTGTGTGCCGAACATCATACAGGAAGAACTGGAGTACACCAAATGGGGATAGACACATTTCAGGGCTATCACAATATAGACTTTCGAGATGAAATCATAAAACTATTAAGCGGTTATTTAAAAGAACTGGAGGCAAGATGAAAAACGAAAACAGAGCATTTGAGTTTGAAGCATTGGTGGCCGAAGGCCAAGTAATTGCCATTGAGGTACAGGGAATGAGATTTGAAAATGAGCAACGCATGGCCTTAGGTCAAAGCATGGCCTATGTAGAAGATTCGTTCCTCATCAAAGCAAATGAAATGAGGCTGATTATCGACAAGTTAAGGGGTTTGAAAGGTTAATGGAGGCAAAATGAAAACAGAAGCCAAGTTAAACGCCCTGATTGAAGCGGTAAAAGACAATCTTTCAGGAAAGGTTGTCTGTGACAGCATGTTTAGATGTGAGGGGTGGGAAACTTTCCCGGGGAACGAGTCTGATCGGTTCTGTATGCATTGCGGTCGTGAGAGGACATGGAGGGACAAACCCGCAACATCTCCCGGGACTCCCAAATACTACGCCACTGCCAGCTCAACAAAAAATCCGGAGGTAGAGTAATGTATCCACTAAGAGCTAAAATAGTAGACATGTGTGGGCTTGAATACAAGGTTGGGAAGTATCTCGCCAATACCCCAGAAGAAAGTAAACCACATATCGGGAAAGAAGGGTTAGCTGAAAAGATTGATGGCCGTGTACGAATAACCCTTGATGATGGCAATGTGATTTACGGTGATAAGTGTTGGTGGATAATGATGGAATAAGGTGGAATAATGGACATATTACAAACCAAGAAAATTAAGACAAGAAAGCCTCACCAATGCCTTACATGTCTTAGAAAATTTGAGGCTGGTACAGAGATGATTACTCAAACCATTGTTAATAATAGAAAAATTTATGTAATTTGGTATTGTGAAACATGCGACCAACTTACTGCCGAGTTTGAAGATTCATTTCTTGATAACGACAACCTGTTCCAAGAGGGATGTGTTTGTGAAACTATGTCAGGATTTGGAGTTGACACTCCCGAAGAACTCTTAGAATTATTTAACAGATAAGGAGGAATAATGGAAGGAAAAAACCTAAGAGCACTACTTGACAATTTTCCAGATGACCCACCAGACCCCCGTGACGAAAGAATTGCACAACTCGAAGCGATCCGCGAAGGTCTTGAACGTGAAAACGAACTGTGGAAGGATCGGTGCGAGAGGGTAGAGAGGGGAGAGCATAAGAGTTGAAACACATCGACCTTTTTTCGGGTATAGGCGGCTTCGCATTAGCCGCAAGATGGGCGGGGATTGAGACAGTTCAGTTTGTTGAAATAGATAAATTTTGCCAGAAGGTTTTGGCGAAGAACTTTAAGGGAGTACCGATACATGATGACATCAAGACTTTTACCTACACCACAAGAGAGCGATTATATTCAAAAGAAAACGAGCGAGAGCTGGAAGAAAAAAGGTGCGGTGAATTTCACATTGGCGAACCCCGAATTAATGAGCGACCTTTTATCCTCACAGGCGGATTCCCCTGCCAACCCTTCAGTTGTGCTGGAAAGCGAAAAGGAACGGGAGATGACCGCCACCTCTGGCCGTATATGCTACGAGTCATTCAAGAGACAAATCCCGAATGGATTATTGGTGAAAATGTCGGAGGTATTGTTAACATCAAGAACATGGAACAGCAAGATAGTGAAACTGACATGGAAGATGAAACCTTTGCTGGAGGAGAAGATTGTGGAACGACAAGCGTCCTTATTTCAATCCTCGATGACCTCGAAGCGTGTGGCTATTCCGTCCAAATATTTATTATTCCAGCTTGCGCCGTTAACGCCCCGCACAGAAGGGATAGGGTGTGGATTATCGGACAGCTACAACCATCCTTTATTGCCAACTCCGAAAGCAAACGAAATCGAAATGAATGCACAACAATTTCACGGAGTGAATCGAATAGCGAAAGATGGAAGGGAGTGGGGAGCAAACATTGCGACAGCAATAACATCGTTACCGCTTATGCTCAAAACCCCGTCAACAGTAGAATGCGAGGGCGGAATAATGGAAATCCGTCCGGGAGTGAACGCTCATTACAAGTTGAGAGACCAGATTGCGATGCTCCCGACACCAACAGGACAGGATGTGGAACACCCGCAAGCGGAACTGACGGAAACGGGCAGACGGTTATCAAAAAACAATACGAGCCACAGTATGAACATAGCGGACAAGATTGCCATGCTGCCGACACCGGCGGCGAGGGATTACAAGGGTGCGAACCCGGACAACCCATACGATTGTCTGGACAGCCTGATCGAAGTGGGAGCGACAAAGAACCAGACTGGTCAAAAAACTGGCTTGAAGTTGCAACCCGCCTTTGTCGAGTGGATGATGGGGTACCCCGAAAACTGGACAGAGTTAACAGATTGAAGGCTTTGGGAAATGCGATAGTGCCGCAAATCGCTTTTGAAATCATGATGGCAATTAAGGGGCAAACGTGAAGGATAAACCAGCAACCGAATGGTTCCAGGATCATCTCGACAAATACAAAAACGACTACTGCCCCCTCTGCCAAACCGTAAAAGTTAAACGTGTACGATACTATATGCCCGGCAAGTCACAGGCATTAAAGAGATTTAAAGATGTTTCTATTGATTACGAATTGGACGCCGGGGAAAGTTTAATCTCCGTGTATTGTCCGAAGTGTTTGATTGTGTTTGCTGAGGAGAAATGAAGCCAATTTACGACCATGCAGGAATTTCAATCTTTTGTGGCCATGCCCCGGAAGTTTTGAAAAACATGGAAGCTGAATCAATACAGCTGTGCGTGACGAGTCCTCCGTATTGGGGATTGAGGGATTACGATTTACCACCTGTGATTTGGGATGCCAAAGAGGGGTGCGTGCATGAGTGGATTGACAACACTTATGTTCGTAACACAGACTTAACGGCAGGTATTAAACAAAAAACAAATGTTGGAGCAATCGGCAGAGACGAACCTGTTAACAATTCATTCTGCCACCTTTGCGGCGCCTGGCTTGGATGCCTCGGGCTTGAACCTACTCCTGAATTATATGTCAAACATCTTGTGCAAATCTTCCGTGAAGTCCGACGAGTGCTTAAAAAGGACGGTACGTTATTTTTAAACCTCGGAGATTCGTATTTTGGAAGCGGAGGCGCGCACACCCCTGATCATGCTAATCCGGGTTTGAGTAAATCGGCTTCTCGTGGAGGTGTACAACGTGTAAATGCTTATGACACTTCCGACAAAGAACCTGAAGATTATCAAGGTCGTGATTCTCTTTGCGAAAGTCTTTGTGATGTGTGTCGCAAGGCTTATCTGATTGGCAAATCTCGCAATGGTGATTTGCCCGTTCCCATGCAAGCTCTTTTACCTTCCGAGACCAACCACGAGCATAAGGAATTACAGACCGACCGTTTTCCCACATCGGGTTCATTGATCCTGGCAGCCCACACCTTAAACGCCATTCCTGATTCTGCGAATTTAAAAGACCACGAAGACGAGCAGCCTCTTTCATTTCAGGAGTCCATGACAGGCTTATCTTTTGTGCAACATCAGGATTTGTGCTTGCAGAAGGATAATCATGCTTCCTGCCCATTGTGCGGACAGACATCAACGCCCTGTGTGCGGGGGTACGGATGTAGGCAGGATTGCACTTTCGGCACTGATTCGCCTTCGGGTGCATCAATCCTTGACAGGTTGGACAAATCTTCTTCTTACTTGGCATACCCTAATTTAACCACCCCGTCCCGAAATGTCAAGTTAAACCTTAAGCCCAAAGACCTAATCGGCATACCCTGGCGTGTTGCCTTTGCCCTCCAAGCGGACGGTTGGTGGCTCCGGGCTGATATTATATGGGCGAAGCCGAACCCCATGCCCGAATCAGTAACGGACAGGCCGACAAAAAGCCATGAGTATATATTTCTTATGAGCAAGAATGGGAAGTATTTTTATGATGCGGAGGCGATAAAAGAAGAACTCCAAGAGTCAAGCATTAAAAGGAATCAATCGGGATGGAATGGAAATCAGGAAAGGGGATATGTGAACGGCACACAAAATCACATGAGTAAATATTTGGGATCCGATAAGGCAAAACAGGAAACACACCGCAACAAACGCTCCGTCTGGACAGTAGCCACCAAGCCCTATAAAGAGGCCCATTTTGCCGTATTCCCTGCTGCCTTAATAACTCCATGTATTGAAGCTGGAAGTAAAATAGGGGATACTGTACTTGACCCATTTGGTGGAAGTATGACAACTGCTTATGTAGCTAAAAAACTAAACCGGAACGCAGTAATGATTGAATTGAATGAGAAATATATAAAAATGGGGATTAAAAGACTGTCTCAAGAGGTACTGCAATTTTAAGCATACAGGTCTGGATTTTTAAACTCGGTATAGAAATCAAGCGATCACAGCTGCGTTCCGTGATTACGTTTTGGATAGCTATGGACGGGAAAGTGGTCAGGAATTGGAAGCGTAGGGTGAGGAAAATAAATCGAAATAAGTGTTGCAATGCGGGTAAATAGGTTTTATGGTGGTGGTAGGGTAAGCAACGATGATAAATTTAACTTTAAATTTTAAAAGGAATTCAATAGCGGGCGCCGGACTTCCGGCAAGGGCTTCATCACCCTTTACCCTGCCTGCTGTTGAGTTCCTTTTTTTGGTTAAGGTACAGTAAATGCATCGGGGATATATCAAGGTTTGGCGTAAAACTCTGGAATCAGACATGTATAGGTCTTTAACATCTATCCAGAGAGATATATTTTTTGCGCTACTTTTGCTTGTAAATCATGCACCAAAAACGTGGGAGTGGGGTGGTAAAACATTCACCTGTGAACCTGGTCAATTTATAACATCACTGGACAGTATAAAGAACCTCTGTGCTAAAAAAGTGACAATCAGAAATACCCGAACTGCGCTCGACAAATTTGCTAAGTGGCAATTTCTAACAAGTGAATCGACAAAGACTGGAAGGTTAATAACCATATTAAACTGGGACACTTATCAAACACACGACAAACAAAACGACAAACAAAACGACAAACAGGTGACAAAGCACCGACAAACAGGTGACAAACAGGTGACAACTAACAAGAATGATAAGAATGTAAAGAATGATAAGAATAAAAGATTTATAATACCCACTATTGAAGAAATATCTATTTATTGTGAAGAAAGAAAAAATCAAGTCAACCCACAAATGTTTATTGATCACTATAAAAGCAACGGCTGGATGGTTGGCAAAAATAAAATGAAAGACTGGAAAGCAACAATAAGAACGTGGGAACAAAGAGATTATGGGGGTCAACATGGAAAAACTGGGAGCGATTATAAAACAAATTGGGAGCGAGAACAAGACATGGAAGCCGAGGCAATCAACAGGGAA
>JAUSPI010000012.1 GCA_030655775.1 Syntrophales bacterium | reverse complement strand
AAATAATCATATTCGTGTGCCTACACGTTTTGAAGGTGAACACCAAGTGAAAAATCATAAGTGCTTGATTTTATGCGATGTGATCTGGTATTTTAGGTAAAATTAGGCTGATGTGAGCCTACAGATCCCAAACGCAAGTTTAACTGTTCGATTTATCCTATTAAATAAAAATGTCAAGAAAAAATGTCACCCGAATCCAAGATCCAAAAACATATCCGATTTTACCATTTCAAGCTCTCTGTAATCTTATGCGGAATAAAAAAAAGAGGGTGCTGGAAATAACCTGCACCCTCCTCCGTAGTTCAATTTCTAAAATTTAGTTTCACTCAGTTAAGACAAATGCTTTTTGAGGAGGTGCATAAGGTCTTGGTGCACCGGCTCTTTTTCTTGCTTCTTTGACCTCTTCAATGGTGTATCCTTTTCTGGGAATAGAGAAAATCTGACCGGGATATATTAAATCTGGATCATTAATCAGGTTACTGTTGGCGTCATAGATTATGGGCCACTGGAAGGGATCATTATAGATGTCTTTGTACTTGGCGATCCACCAGAGACATTCACCTCTCTTTACTACGTGGCGGTCAGCGTAGGATACTTCTTCCACTGCAACTAATGTTTCTTTAAGAACGGATTTTCCTTCTTCAAGCTTAACAGCGGATTCTTCCTTGCCTACAGCAGTTTCTGCCGGTTTTTTGGCACATCCGGAAAAGAGGAACCCCAATAGAACAAACATAATAACCAAAGCGTTTAATAAATTGTCGCGTGTCATACCTGTTTACCTCCTCTTTATATAAATCAGGAACAGTTTTTTCTTAACTTCTCAAAAGGGTACAAGTATCATAACTTTTTGTCAATAAAAAAGAAGTGCCCAAAAATAGACATTGAAAATAAAGACTGTCCTCCCCGTCCCGTAGGACAGCCGTCTCGGCTGTCTAAGCGATTCACCATTATGGACAGGCGGGACGCCTGTCCTACTGTATTGGAAGGGTCAATGTCAATTTTGGGGAAGGGGATTAATTGATGCACTCGTAAAAAGTCATAAACTGCACCATTTGTCGTCCTGAACTCGTTTCAGGATCTCACTTGTTTCAGCATCTAATTATTTCAGCAAGTTAGAGACCCTGAATGATCCTGAAACAAGTTCAGGACATGATTTTGGGTGACAAAAAAGGACTTTTTGCGAACTTGTCATTAATTAGCGGTCAGCAAACTTCTGTCAACAGGATGAGGAAACACATTATTTTTCTTGAAAGCCGATAGCTGACCGCTAATCATACTATTTTTAATGAAAGTTCCATCAATTGTTCTATGCTGATCTTCCCCGGGGCATCTGTAAGAGGGCAGGTTGCTTTCTGAGTTTTAGGGAATGCTATAACATCCCGGATAGACTCGGCGCCGGTCATCAGCATAATCATCCTGTCAAAACCGAAGGCTATACCCCCGTGAGGAGGTGTGCCGTATTCAAGGGCATCCAGAAAAAAACCGAATTTCATCCTTACTTCATCTTCTTTCAGTCCAAGAACATTAAAAACTTCCGCCTGGATTTCCTTCTGGTGTATTCGTATGCTTCCTCCCCCTATCTCGGTTCCGTTCAGAACAAGATCATAGGCTCTGGCCTTGACCTTCCCGGGATCTGTTTTCAGGAGAGGTATATCTTCTGTTAGCGGAGAGGTGAAAGGATGGTGTTTTGCTGCAAACCTCTTTTCTTGCTCGCCGTATTCAAACATGGGAAACCTGGTAATCCAGGTAAAAGCGAATACTTCATGATCAATCAATCCTAATTTTTTGGCAAGATGGATCCTCAGACTACTTAGAGAATCGTTCACAATCCCTGGCGAATCGGCAACAAAAAGGATTACATTACCCGGGATTGCCTCCATTTTCTTGTTTATCTGTTCAATTTCCGCAGGTTTTAAGAATTTGAATATCGGAGACGTCCACCCGTCGGCGTTTACCCTTGCCCAGGCGATACCCTTTGCACCATAAGTGCTGACATAATCTGTCAGACTATCAAGATCTTTTCTGGAAAGGGGTTTCCCATCGTCTACTTTTATTGCCTTTATAACTCCGCCGCGATCGGACACTTCCCTGAAAACCTGAAAACCCGAATCCTTTACTATTCCGGTCAGATCTCTAAGTTCCAGTGAGAACCTTGTGTCCGGATTATCCTTTCCATATCGAGCCATGGCTTCATCATAGGTCATCCTCGTGAATGGAACCATAACTTCTTTGTTGATGCACGTTTTAAATAGATGAGACATAAGGCCTTCCATCGTTCTTATAATATCTTCCTCTGATATGAAGGACATTTC
This sequence comes from Syntrophales bacterium, assembly GCA_030655775.1. Classification (NCBI taxonomy): domain Bacteria; kingdom Pseudomonadati; phylum Thermodesulfobacteriota; class Syntrophia; order Syntrophales; species Syntrophales bacterium. The sequence continues at coordinate 1,148 of JAUSPI010000012.1, read as the reverse complement.
TATATCGATCTGTGTGAATTCAGGCTGGCGATCCGCCCTGAGGTCTTCATCACGAAAGCACCTCACAATCTGGTAATACTTGTCAAAGCCGGAGACCATAAGCAGTTGTTTAAAAAGCTGTGGTGATTGGGGGAGCGCATAGAACATTCCATGATTTATCCTGCTTGGGACAAGATAATCACGTGCACCTTCGGGAGTGCTTTTTGTCAGGAAAGGAGTTTCAATTTCTATAAAACCCTCTTTCTGCAAGTAGTTTCTTGTTTCAGCAGCGACCTTGTTTCTGAGTATTAATTTTTGTTGAATCTTGGGCCGTCTCAAATCGAGGTATCTGTATTTAAGGCGAAGATTTTCGGAGATATCGACATCAGCATCAAGAACAAAAGGCGGAGTTTTTGATTCGTTGAATATTTCCAGCTCATCGACCATCACTTCGATACCACCGGTTTTCAAATCCGGATTAACCATTCCTTCCGGTCTGGGCCGTACCTTACCTTTTACAGCGAGGACAAATTCACTCCTTATCCTGTGGGCCTCTTTGTGGAATTTGGGACTTACTTCAGGGTTGAAAACAACCTGTGCCAGGCCTTCTCTGTCCCTTAAATCCACGAATATCACACCTCCGTGATCCCTTCTTCTGTGCACCCATCCCATCAGGACCACTTCTTTCCCCGTATCGGAAGGACCGAGATTACCACAATAATGCGTTCTTTTGTTGACAGTTATGAAATCAGACAAAATATGTTTACCTCTTCTTATTCTTTGACGTATTCGCAAAAGTCCAAATCTTGTCACTCCCGCGCAGGCGGGAGTCTATAACACCTTACAATAACTGGATTCCCGCCTACGCGGGAATGACAGAGAAGAACGAAATCCGACTTTTTACGAACTTGTCATTCTTTGATGGACTCGTAAAAAATCTTTTTTTGTCACCCAAAATCATGTCCTGAACTTGTTTCAGGATCATTCAGGGTCTCTAACTTGCTGAATTAATTAGATGCTGAAACAATTGAGATTCTGAAACGAGTTCAGAATGACAAAAGGGGGAAGATGTCACCCTGAACCATACCCTGAAGATGTCACCCTGAACTTGATTCAGGGTCTATTTCAGGATTTATTATTTTGCTTATCGCTTCCTCTATATTATCAAG
>JAUSPI010000011.1 GCA_030655775.1 Syntrophales bacterium | reverse complement strand
TTAGTACATTAAAACATCAAATTTTTCGATATAATAGAGAAGCTCCCCGCCCACAGGCCGGGGCTACCCGGAAAGGAATAATTTAATTATATTGCGCCCCTAGACCCCGCCTACAAGGCGGGGCTTGCGGGATGCGCTCCCGGTCAATGTCGTTGACTTAAGAAAGTGGCACCTTAAAGTCCCCCTTTTTTAAAGGGGGACTTAGGGGGATTTTGAACACCTTTTATAAAATCCCCCCTTGCCCCCCTTTAGAAAAGGGGGGAGATTTATTCTTAAGTCAATGACATTGATATAATAGCAACATTTTTTTTTGCAAGTTATTTTTAAGGATAATTCTAATAAGTTGCAAAAACCGGAGCTTTCGGCTAATCTGGCAAACCTGTATGGCAGAGAGAAAATATACAGGGGTGAGTTCTCTGAGCTGGCTTTTAGAGAGTCAATCGTTGTTAAATAATTCCCGGGAGATGTATATGGAAATTCGTATAAAAAAGAAAAGTATCGCAGAGTTTGATTGTGAGGCGGCAGTAGTTTGTCATTTTGAAGACGGCAAAAAGCTGTCTGGTGACGCTGCGCTGCTGGATAAAAAGTGTGGCGGACTTATCAGGGAGATCATTGACGGGGGAGATTTTGAAGGTAAGCTTTTTCAGATTTCTGTAATATATACAAGGGGTTTAATTCCGGTCAGGAGAATTTTCGTGGTCGGACTGGGTAAAAAAAAGGATTTTAATCTGGAAAAGTTAAGGGGCGTCTTTTCTAAAGCGGCCCAGAAGATAAGAGAATTAAATCTTAAAGGATTTGCGACATCGCTTAATTTTGGAAAGATCAATCAACCACTGGACAAAATTGCGGAGTCTGTAGTGGAGGGAGTTCTGCTCGGTACATATCAGTTTACATCTTACAAAACCCTGGAGAGGGAGAAGATCAAGAAACTGGAGGAATTTGTTATTGTCGAAGACAATGAAGATTCTTTTGAGGTCATAAAATCTGCTGCAAAGAGGGCAGAAATTATTTCTGATGCCGTCTATTTTGCGAGAGACCTTGTTTCAACTCCCGGAAACGAAATGACGCCGACTATCCTTGCTGATAAGGCAGGTGAAATTGCCGGCAAAAAAAACGTAAAGCTGAAAGTTCTTGATTCTCACGAGATGGAAGAGCTCGGCATGAATGCCCTGCTTGGTGTTGCGAGAGGCAGCAGTGAGCCGCCGAAGTTTATTGTACTGGAATACAATGGCGGAAAGAAGGGGGACAAAGCAGTTGCCCTGGTTGGTAAGGGGGTTACCTTTGACAGCGGTGGGATTTCCATAAAACCGTCGGCTGAAATGGATAAGATGAAAACGGATATGGCGGGCGGCGCCGCGGTTATGGGTGCAATTAAGGCTGCCTCCGACTTGAAAATTCCTCTGAATGTCGTTGGCCTTATACCGGCCACGGAAAATCTTCCCGGAGGAAAGGCATATAAACCGGGTGATATTCTAAAGTCTCTGTCCGGTCAGACGATAGAGATAAAAAACACAGATGCGGAAGGTCGATTAATACTGGCTGATGCGCTTGCATATGCCGGCAGGTTTAAACCGAAAGCAATAATCGACCTTGCCACACTGACAGGTGCCTGTGTAATTGCCCTTGGCGATAATACAATCGGTATGTTGGGAACTGATGATAAATTGAAAAAAAGGGTCAGGGATGCCGCAGAGGTTACGGGCGAGAGGTTATGGGAACTTCCATTATGGGAAGAATACCATGAGTTGATAAAGAGCGATGTGGCCGATTTGAAAAATGCGGGGGGAAGGGCAGGGGGAACCATAACGGCAGCTGCCTTTCTGAGCAAGTTTGTTGGTGATTATCCCTGGGTGCATCTCGATATTGCGGGTCCTGCGTGGTTGAGCAAGGATAAGCCATATATACCGAAAGGAGCATCAGGTGTTGGTGTGAGGCTATTGGTGCAGTTTATGAGAAATCTTTCGAGCATGTAAGAGCCTTAAAATAGAATTCTGAGATGCTCAAAACATTTTTTCGACAATTGATAAATCGATCGACAAATCAATTCTGTAGGGTGGCATTTTATATGCCACCGTTTGCGGTCGGGTGTAAAACCCGACCCTACAATCTAAAACTCACTCTTCGAGTTCAAACATTGGATTTGCACTCAGAATCCCATTTTCAAAGTTCAATACAGTCTATACAGTTTGAGAATGGTAATCCGAATCTCTTGATGGTGTGGTTTTTATGCGTCCACTTCTTGAAATAAAAGACCTGAGAACATATTTTGAAACCGAAAACGGTACGGTAATGGCCGTTGATGGCGTCGATCTTATGGTTAACGAAGGGGATACCCTAGGAGTTGTGGGAGAGTCGGGCTGCGGCAAGACAGTCCTTGCCCTCTCTATCATGCGATTGATACCGACGCCCCCGGGGAGGATTGTCTCGGGGAACATCATTTTCGACGGTACCGATATTGTTCGCCTGAAAGAAGACGAAATGCGGAGCCTCCGGGGAAAGGAAATATCGATGATATTTCAGGAACCGATGACCTCGCTCAATCCGGTCTTCAGGGTGGGGGATCAGATAGCCGAGGCAATCAGACGACATCTTGGACTTTCAAGAAAAGATGCTCTGAGCAAGGCTGTGGAGATGCTGGGACTTGTCGGCATGCCTTCTCCGAAAGAAAGGATCAGGGATTATCCCCATCAGATGAGCGGCGGCATGCGCCAGAGGGTGATGATTGCGATGGCGCTTTCCTGTAATCCCAGGCTGATGCTGGCGGATGAGCCGACAACTGCCCTTGATGTGACGATACAGGCCCAGATAATCGAACTTATTGATAAGCTGAAGGGAGAAGTGGGAACATCGGTAATTATGATAACTCATGATCTTGGGGTTATTGCCGAGGCAGCTCAAAATGCCTGCGTTATGTATGCGGGTAAAGTGGTGGAGTATTGTAATGTAGAAGGTCTCTTTTCGAGTCCCTTTCACCCATATACTGTAGGTCTTATGGAATCTATTCCGAGAGGGACAGGTGGGTATCTCAAGACAATACGGGGAGCGGTACCCAATCTTTATGAACTACCCTCCGGCTGCAGCTTTCAGGACAGATGTTCTGATGTGATGAAGGTGTGCAGAGAAAAGGAGCCGCAGCTCATGGCGAAATCTCCGGGGCATCAGGTTAGATGCTGGAAGTACGTGTAGCGGGGTCTTTGTCTACAACATCTACGTTTTTTGCTCAGATGTTGATGCCAGGTCAAACAACAAGATTTAGTTAAAAGTGTGAAGTGAACTAAAGTGAGCTAAAGTGCCTAAAGTTAAGGATTTTGGTCATTTAACTTTAGATCACTTTAGGCACTTCAAACTTTAGGCACTCTTTATATGACTTTGGAATGGTTATGCAAAAACCTAATATTCTACTGGATATCAAAGGATTAAAAAAATATTTTACCGTGGAGGGTGGTTTTCTCTCGGGTCGCCGTGGAATTGTGAGAGCCGTGGATGGAGTAGATCTCCAGATTTACAGGGGAGAGACACTGGGACTTGTTGGTGAGAGCGGCTGTGGCAAGACAACTCTTGGACGAGTTATCATGAGGCTTGAAGAGCCAACAGGGGGAGAGATTTTATTTGAAGGTGAAAACATTTTTGAATATTCCGGCGAAGGGCTGAAAGGTTATCGCAGGAAGGTGCAGTTGATATTCCAGGATCCATATTCATCTCTTAATCCCAGGAAAAGTGCGGGGAGTATTATTGGAGAGCCGTTTATCGTTCATAAACTGGGCAACAGAAAGGAGAGGGAGGCAGAAGTAGTCAGGCTAATGGGGGTAGTGGGGTTGAGCAGGGAACAGATGGGCCGGTATCCCCACGAATTCAGCGGCGGTCAAAGGCAGCGCATAGGAGTGGCGAGGGCCATTGCACTCAGGCCCGAACTCGTTGTTGCAGACGAACCTGTTTCCGCGCTGGACGTTTCTATACAGGCACAGATATTGAACCTTTTAAAAGATTTGCAGAGGGATTTTAACCTGACCTATCTCTTCATAAGCCATGATCTCAGTGTAATTGAACATGTGAGTGACCGGATCGCCGTTATGTATTTAGGGAAAATAGTGGAACTTGCAGAAAAAGAAACATTTTATAAAAATCCGCTCCATCCGTACACAAAGGTGCTTCTTTCTGCTGTGCCGGTCCCCGACCCGGAAAGGAAAAAGAGAAGAATTGTCCTCAATGGAGATGTTCCCAGCCCGATTGATCCGCCGGCCGGATGTTCTTTCCATCCCCGCTGTCCCGACAGAATGGATATTTGTGATAAGATTGAGCCGGAGCTCATAGACAAAGGGGTAAAACATCATGTCGCCTGCCACGCCGTGGGTTGATGCAAGGCAGCCTTCCATCTATCGTGATAGCAACTTCATTGAGTATTTCACATATAGGCAGCTAAAACCACTGCTGATACAAGCACCGAACTTTACCACCAAGGAATTGTCCTATTAAAAATGTGCTTATCAGGACCAGAAATGTAGTAGAATGCCATCCAATCCCTGCCAAAATACGAATACCGACGACGAAAGGAACGGGAATGTGCACTGCCAGAAACCAGGGCAGCGAAAATTTCTTAACCCCTGCTCGCCAGAAGCCAAACGGAAGGTTCAGAAGCAAAACCGAAATAGCTACTATCCATAAATTATGCATAACGTTAATTGTGATGCACTCGTAAAAAGTCAGTTTTTGTCACCCTGAATTCATTTCAGGGTCTCTAACTTATTGAAATATTTAGATGCTGAAACAAGTGAGATCCTGAAACGAGTTCAGGATGACAAATGACACATTTTGAGACTTTTTACGAGTACATCAACTATAAGTAATCCTCCCAAATGGCTTTCAATACGGGATTTGTGGGCCCCGTCTAATGCCGAGTTGAGCGTAACAAAGGAAAATGAGCACTTTTTTCTTTACTTTAGATTTATTTCAACTGCGCATCTTAGAAAATAGCTATTTAAAACTCAAGAAGAAAATGGAACCCCAAAATAGACATTGACCCTTCCAACACAGTAGGACAGGCGTCTCGCCTGTCCATAATGGTGAATCGCCTAAACAGCCGAGACGGCTGTCCTGCTGGATGGGGAAGACAGACTTTATTTTCAATACAATAAGATTTCTCGCTCCGCTCGAAATGACCACTTTGGCGCGTTTTCGGACAGCCTCCTAGGAAACTTTTGGAGCAGATTCGTGAAGAGACCTTTTTCACAGGTCTCAAACTGTATCTTGATTTGACATTTTCATGCGTCAAACATATGATGCACTGGTAAAAAGTCTTTTTCTGTCACCCAAAATCATGTCCTGAACTTGTTTCAGGATCATTCAGGGTCTCTAACTTGCTGAAATAATTAGATGCTGAAACAAGTGAGATTCTGAAACGAGTTCAGAATGACAAAAGGGGGAAGATGTCACCCTGAACCATACCCTGAAGATGTCACCCTGAACTTGATTCAGGGTCTATTTCAGGATTTATTATTTTGCTTATCGCTTCCTCTATATTATCAAG
>JAUSPI010000010.1 GCA_030655775.1 Syntrophales bacterium | reverse complement strand
CACCAGATGAGGCTTTGCATAATACCAATATTGTCATTGCGAGCGAAGCGAAGCAATCTCATAACATATTGATAATTCATAAGATTGCCGCGTCGCTAAAGCTCCTCGCAATGACCAGAATTGCAGTTTTGCAAAGCTCTCCAGATGTAGATGTGTAGGCATATAAATCATGGAGAATGCGCAACGCACATACAAGCACGCTACATTGGGAAGCTTCAACTTTATTTTGAAATTAATCTATATAGTTAATCATTGCCTGCCTAAACGGCCGAATCAGAAAGTGGATATGGTATAGCTAATTTTTTACAGACATAAATAATTTTAGACTTTTATGTCTTTCATAAAGGGCCGATTTAGGAAATGGATTCAGACTTTGAAAGAAGGAAGGAGTAAAATCTTAAAGAGAGAGTTTTCCCGTGGTATTATTATTTCTTCATTTGTCTTTCTGGCCGTTGCTACAACTCCTGTTTTGGGATCCATCGGATTAATATTTATACCACTTCCAGTCCTATATTATTACTCAAAACTGGGCAGAACACAAGGTCTGGTCGTTTTTGTCGTATCATTGCTCGTCCTGACAATAAGCTATCAGTTTTGGAATTTAGAGGTAAGCTTACCTTTCTTTTTCCTGTTAGGATCTCTCGGATTGATCCTTTCTGAGATACTGAGAAAGAGTTGTTCTATAGAAAAAACTGTCCTTTATTCCACGATAGCTCTTTCAACATTATGTTTTGCCCTGCTAATCTACTACAATGTAAAAACGGGCAAAACACCTTGGGGTCTTATTGAATTTTACATATCAGAAAGTATCCGGGAAAATATAAGGTTATACTCTCAACTCGACATATCCTCAGAGCAGATTAACCTGATTAAAGAAAATGCCAATCAGATAATAGCGGTCATTATCAGTCTCTTCCCCGCTCTTGTACTGATAAGCACTTCTTTTATAGTATGGCTGAATATTCTGGCAGGAAAGCTGATTTTTCAAAAAGTCGGGATGTGGTATCCTGACTTTGGCGACCTTGCATACTGGAAGGCGCCTGACTGGATGATCTGGTTTGTAATAATATCCGGCGGCTTACTTTTGATTTCTGTTGGGATGATTAAAATTGTCGCCCTGAATCTACTGATCATTTTTTTGTTCATTTATATGTTTCAGGGTCTTGCAATTATAAGTTTTTTCTTTAAAAAGAAAAATGTTCCGGGATTTCTTAGAATAATATGCTATTTCCTGATTTTCGGTCAGCAATTTTTACTCTTGCTTGTTGTTGGTCTGGGTTTATTCGATATCTGGTTTAATTTCAGGAAACTCGACAAAAAGATGAAATGTCATACTGCATGAATGTTCTTCTTCCCGGATGAACCATATTAATCATTACACATTAGGAGGCTTGTAGATGAAGGTTATTTTAAAAGAAAATGTCGAATCTCTCGGGAAAACAGGAGACATGTTAAATGTTGCGGATGGTTATGCAAGGAATTTCCTTATTCCGAGGGATCTGGCTGTTGAGGCAAGCAACAGAAGCATAAAAGCCTTAAAGCATGAGAAAATGCTTATCGTACATAAGCGTGAGCGTGAAAAAAGGAAAGCAGAATCTTTGCTTGAGGAATTTTCCGATGTAACCTGTACTATTTCCAAACGTATCGGAGAACAGGATAAGTTGTTCGGTTCCGTAACCACCAAAGACATAGAAAAATCACTGCGTGAACAGGGAATAGAAATTGACAGGAAAAATATTGTCCTGGAAGAGCCGATTAAGAGTACGGGGGAGTTCTCTGTGAAAGTTAAGTTATATCCAGAAGTTACCGCTGAGATTACGGTCTCTGTCGTTGGTGAAGAGTAGAAAAATCAGATGAAAGATATAGACCCTTCTTTGCATAAAATTCCACCTCAGAACATTGAGGCAGAACGGTCAGTCATAGGAGCAATCTTGCTTGAAAATGAGGCTCTTAACAACGTTCTGGAAATACTCAGTGTAAATGATTTCTATAGTGAATCACATCGAAAAATTTTCTCCGCTATACTTGAACTGTATGAAAAGAATGAACCAAGCGATCTGATTACCCTCAGCAATACTCTCAAGAACAACAATCAACTTGACAGCGCCGGGGGGGTATCATATCTGGCCTCACTTGTTGATAACATTCCGTCTGCCGCAAATGTCACCTACTATTCAAAAATAGTTAAGGAAAAAGCAATTTTGCGCGGACTTATCGGTGCTGCCACAAAAATAATAACCAAAAGCTATGATACGGGAAAAGACGTAGAAAATATTCTGGACGAAGCTGAACATACTATATTCGAGATATCCCAAAATAAGATAAAACCCGCCTTTTATACTATCAAAGAGATAGTAAAGGATAGTTTTATGACCATAGAGAAGCTCTATGAGAAAAAAGAACTTATAACAGGCGTGCCAACTGGTTTCCAGAAGTTAGACGATCTCACTTCCGGATTTCAAAAATCTGATCTGATCATTATTGCCGGCCGGCCGAGCATGGGAAAAACCGCTTTTGCCCTTAATATCACACAATATGTCGCAATAGAAAAGGGGATTACGGTCGCCATCTTTTCCCTGGAGATGGCCAAGGAGCAGCTTTCCCTACGTATGCTCGCCTCTGAAGCTAAGGTAAATTCTCAGCGTCTCAGAAGAGGGTTCCTCGGAGAAACCGACTGGCCGAAGTTAACAACGGCCGCTGGGAGGCTTTCCGAAGCACCGATATTCATAGATGATACTCCTGCCATTACTGTTCTGGAAATGAAGGCTAAGGCGAGAAGGTTGAAGTCTGAAACTGACTTGGGGCTAATTGTTCTCGACTATCTTCAATTGATGAGGGGCATACGGTTTAAAGATTCGAGAGAGCAGGAAATATCAGAAATCAGCCGCTCTCTTAAAGCACTTGCTAAGGAATTGAACATCCCCGTCGTTGCCCTGTCACAGCTTAACAGGAAAGTAGAAGACAGAACCAATAAACGGCCCCAGTTGGCTGATTTGCGGGAATCCGGAGCCATTGAACAGGATGCTGATGTTATTACCTTTATATACAGAGACGAAGTGTACAACAGGTCAGAAGATAATCCGGAAAAGGGGATGGCTGAAATAATTATAGGGAAGCAGAGAAACGGTCCCGTCGGTATGGTAAAACTGGCCTTTTTGGAAAAATATACCTCTTTTGTAAACCTCGCTATGTCGGACTAAGGGTTTTAAGCCTCGAGCAACGCCACTTCATTTTCCAAATACGGAATGGCAGTCCGAAGCTTCCTTAGCGCAGCTTTTTGAATCTGCCTGGCCCGTTCTCTCGTTATGTTAAACCTGTCCCCTATTTCTTGCAGGGTTTCAGGATTATCGGCCATTATCCGATTCTTTATTATATAGTTTTCTCTATGATTCAGTTCAGAGAGTGCTCTGTCTATCTTATTTTTTGCCAAAACCGTCTCTTCTTTTTTGATTAACGCTTTTTCCTGATCCTCTCCCTCGAACGTCAAGTAATCGATATGAGACGATTCACTCTCATCACTTATCGTTGCGTCAAGGGAAAGATCACGATTATTTAGACGGCAATCCATCTCTTCAATTTCAGCTTCTTTTACATTCAGTGATTCTGCAATCTCTGTAAACTCTGGCTTTTTAAGGGAAATACCCTGGAGTTTTCTTTTGACCTGATTGAGCTTGAAAAACAGCTTTCTCTGGGCCTGGGTGGTGCCAATCTTCACAAGGCTCCACGACTTAATGATAAAGTTCTGCATATACGCCCTTATCCACCAGACAGCATATGATATGAGCCTGTAACCCTTATACGGGTCAAATTTTTTCACCGCGTGCATGAGACCAATATTCCCCTCCTGAATCAGGTCAAGGAGCTTAATCCCGTACCCCTTATACTTATGGGCAATCTTAACCACAAATCTAAGGTTTGAAACGACCAGCTTTTCCGCCGCCTCCATATTGTTGTGTTTACTGTATCTGACGGCAAGTTTAAACTCTTCTTCCGCAGTCAAGATTGGAAACTGGCTTATCTGTGACACATATACATCTAATGCATTTGAAACTTTAGGAAGATTCACCTGCAAATCACCCCCATCAATTTATACTTTAACGTCGAATTATATAATCGTTTTTTTAATAGTCAAGCTTTTTTTACGTCATTGTCCCGTGACGATCAAACGTGTCCCGGCGGGGAAATCGATACTGCTGATTTCTCATATGTAGAATTTTCACGGGCCATTTCCCTTAAAAATCGTCGGTTTCTTTCCGGGAGGCACCCTTATAACAGAAAAAGAGTGCTTCAATCTATTCTTTTTTTGATCGCGGGCTCATTGTTGCTCCTCACACCAATTCGGCGATATCTATTACGGAATATGTTTGTTTTATATTGCGTCCCTTGCCCCGCTTACAAGGCGGGGTTTGCGGGTGTGCTCCCGGTCAATTAGGCACCACCATCTTTCTTGACATAGGGGCAGTTTATGGTTAAGTTACTAAAAAACATATAAAGGAAAATCTATGGTTTCTCTCAACAAAGCAATTATGGAATCTGCGTGTCGAATAGCGCAGGAGATAAAGGCCAGGGCTATATTGCTATATGCTGATGTGGCCTCTGATCTTCTGATAAACGAAGACAACAAAACATGCTATGACACGATTCTGGTAACGAGGGACAATATTGAGATACCTGACAATTTCAGGAGTGCAGGGAAAGTGTTGAACGTCCCCGATGTAAATCTGACACGCGTAGGTCAGATAAAAATTGCAATCACCAAGGGAATTGTAAAAGGTCTTTTCAAAAATGGAGACAGGCTTGTCTGCCTTACCGGTATCCATAAATTCGGATACGTGGACAGTATAATGGTTATCGATGTGGGTAAGGAATTTGAAATTTTCACATCAGAAAAAATTACAGACATTACTGAAAGTGTATCTCCCGAAGTCTTCAATGCCGTCTTGAACATTGCCCTGGAGCTCGCCGCTCAGGGGAGGGAAGGCCGTCCGGTGGGAACAATCTTCATTCTCGGAGATCACGAAAAGGTGCTACAACTTTCACGACAAATGGTGATGAATCCCTTCATGGGATACAAAGAGGAAGAACGCAATATCCTCAGTCCCAGTTTGAAGGAAACAATAAAGGAATTCTCAGCTATTGACGGCGCATTTGTCTTAAAGGACAATGGCGTCCTCGTGACTGCTGGCAGGCACCTCAATGCTGCTTTAGAAAGCAAAGATTTTCCCCAGGGGCTTGGCAGCAGACATATAGCCGCTGCCGGCATTACAAGCGTAACAAACGCTATTGCCATCGTCGTCTCTGAATCAACGGGGACGGTCAGTGTGTTAAAAAACGGAAATATCTTCGTGGGCATTGAAAAGCCGGTGAGATAAGGAAACAAAGAGAGGTATCGAATGAATGCAATCAGAACAGGCATACTTCTGGGTGCCCTAACCGGTCTTCTGATGCTGATAGGTGGGTACTTTGGCGGCCAGCAGGGAATAATAATTGCGTTTATTCTTGCGATGGCAATGAACTTTGGGAGTTATTGGTTCTCAGACAGGCTCGTATTGAGGATGTACCGCGCAAAAGAGGTTTCGGAAAGCGAAGCTCCCGAACTCTATTCCCTTATAAAAACCCTGGCATTAAGAGCCGGTCTCCCTATGCCTAAGGTCTATATTGTTCCAGGTGATACTCCAAATGCCTTTGCCACTGGAAGGGACGAGAAGCATGCCGTTGTGGCAGTAACGGAGGGAATTTTACGGATATTAGACCGGGAGGAGCTTGAAGGTGTTCTTTCCCACGAACTTACTCACATTAAGAACAAGGATATGCTGATAGGCTCCATCGCGGCAACACTGGCCGGCGCCATTATAATGCTGGCCAATATGGCCAAGTGGACGGCTATCTTTGGAAGCTTTGGAGGAGACGACGACGAAGGAGGCGGATTTTTTGGTCTCATAATGATGGCCATTCTGGCACCTATTGCAGCAATGATTATACAGATGGCTATATCCCGCTCACGTGAATATCTTGCCGACGAGGGGGGCGCCAGAATATCGGGCAAACCTTACGGCCTTGCCAGTGCCCTGGAAAAGCTGTCCCGGGCATCAAAAGCGATCCCCATGCGGGCGAATCCATCAACGGCTCATATGTTCATTGTGAATCCTCTGACGGGAAAATCATTTGTCAACCTCTTCAGTACCCACCCACCGATTGAAGAAAGAGTTGCGAGACTAAGAAGGATGTAGGAGGAAAATATGGGAGACGAGACGCACGAGAAGGATTTTATTGTTAAGGACAAACGAACATTTGATGAATCAGGAGAAATTCGACAGAAGGAAGAGAAAAAACCAGACCAGGCAGAGCAAGCCTCAGAAGATAAAGATAAAAGTGAAGGTGAAGAAAAGGAGTTTTTGCCTGAGGTGAATTTTTCAAGTTTTATTTTCTCTCTGAGTACTTCAGTAATGTATCATTTTGGAGATTTTCCTGATCCGGTATCTCAAAAGACAGAGAAGAATCTTTCTGCGGCAAAACAGACTATAGATATACTCGGTATGCTCAAAGAAAAAACAGAGGGCAACCTCGATGATAACGAGAAAGAATTGTTAGACGGTATGCTCTTTGAGTTGAGGATGAGGTATGTAAAAGAAAAGGGGAATTAATGGTAACAAAAAGGTCGCCGGCAAAGGTAAATCTTCACTTACGTGTGCTGGGAAGAAGGGAAAATGGCTATCATGATATAGTAACCCTGATGCAGATGATAAGTCTCTATGACGAAATGGATTTTTTTTCCAGGGAAAAGGGAATCGTGATAAAATGCCCGGGAACTTCCCTTCCCGAAAATGAGGATAACATCGTCTATAAGGCCGCAAATTTCCTTTTTTCTCAAGCGTCCTCCAATCCAGGCATAGAAATCATAATCAGAAAGAAGATACCGATAGCAGCAGGATTGGGTGGCGGAAGTTCAAACGCCGCTACTGCCCTTGTTACGTTAAATGATCTGATGGGATTCAATTACTCTAAAGGTGAATTAATGAAAATAGGGGCAAAACTCGGGGCCGATGTCCCTTTTTTTGTTTTTAATAAAACAGCATGGGCCTCCGGTATAGGCGACCAGCTTCAGGCTGTAGAAAATATCCCCCAACTGTGGTTCGTACTGGTAAACCCTTGCTTTGATATCTCAACAAAAATGGTTTATGAGACCCTCAATTTAAGATTGACAAACAAGGTGAAAAAGTTTAGTATCCCTCGTTTTAACACCGTAGACGACGTTGTAAATAAACTGCACAATGATCTGGAGAAGGTTACTTTAAACCTACATCCTATCCTGAAAGAATTAAAGGAACTCTTAGTTGCATGCGGGGCTCTTGGCTCATTGATGTCTGGAAGTGGACCAACAGTATTCGGGATATTCGCAGATAAAAAAGATGCACTAAGAGCGGAAGAGAAGCTCAAGGCAGAGGTAAAGTGGGCCGTATTCGGGGCACATTCTATCAATTGACTGTTGATATTTTTTATTATAGTCCATCACTGCTAATTATTATAAACAACTAAATATTGGGGCGTCGTCAAGTGGTAAGACACAAGACTTTGGTTCTTGCATTCGGAGGTTCGAATCCTCCCGCCCCAGCCAGCGTTTTAGAGTTAGAATTACTTTAAATTTCAACCACTAATAACATTTGTTTACAGGAGGGTTGAATGTTTGAAAAAATGAGAATATTTTCCGGAAACTCTAATTCCCCTCTCGCAGAAAAGATATGCATAGCATTGGGAGTGTCCGTCGGAAAGGCAAATGTAACAACATTCAGTGATGGTGAAACGAGGGTAGAAATTAATGAAAACGTAAGGGGAATGGATGTCTTTATTATTCAATCAACCTGCCCGCCCGTGAATGACAATTGCATGGAGCTTTTAATCTTGATAGATGCCATGAAGAGAGCGTCCGCAGACAGAATAACGGCTGTCATCCCCTATTACGGTTATGCACGGCAAGACAGAAAAGTATTTCCCAGGGCACCGATTACGGCAAAGCTCGTTGCCGATTTAATAACCACTGCTGGTGCCAATCGTGTCCTTTCCATGGATCTCCATGCCGGTCAGATACAGGGGTTTTTCAATATCCCCGTTGACAATCTTTTCGCCACGCCCGTACTCCTGGATTATATTAAGGAAAATTACCAGGACAACATGGTTATCGTTTCGCCTGATTCCGGTGGTGTTAAAAGGGCTAGGGCATTTGGAAAAAGACTGGGGGCAAGTATTGCTATTATCGACAAGAGAAGAGAAGGTCCGAATGAATCGCAGGTCGTCAATATAGTCGGTGATGTTAAAGATAAGAGAGCAGTAATTCTTGATGATATGATTGATACCGCCGGAACCGTGGTACAGACAGCCAAAGCCCTCAAAGAGGAAGGAGCAACCGGGGTATCTGTCTGCTGTACCCATCCCGTTCTGTCGGGACCCGCAATAGACAATATTAATGGCTCCAACATTGAAGAGGTCATCGTGACCGATACCATCCCGCTGCAGGAAAAGGCAAAATCCTGCAAGCGGATTAAGGTTCTTTCTGTTTCCGGGCTTCTAAGCGAAGCAGTCAGAAGAATTTATTATAATGATTCTGTAAGTTCACTCTTTATATAGGAGAAATAAATATATGGAAACAATAGAGTTAAAGGCTTATACCCGCAATGAATTTCGAAAGGGATCTGCCAGAAGATTGAGAAAGCAAGGTTTGATACCAGCGGTTTTTTATGGCGCTACAGTTAAATCGATTCCGCTGACTGTCAACTCTTCCGAGCTGGTGAAACTATTAGGAACAGTGAAGGGAGAGAGTAAATTTATTAAATTAACGATCGAAGACGATGGCGATAAAGTCGAAAAGCTGTCAATAATAAAAGACCTCCAGGTGAACCCGATAAGCAGGAACCCTCTACATGCCGATTTCTATGAAATCCGAATGGATCACAAGATAATAATGGATATTCCGATTCGTCTCACAGGACAATCTGTCGGCATAGAAGAGGGGGGAGATCTGCAATTCTCCAAGAGAAACCTGAAGGTATCCGCTCTACCCTCTTCAATTCCTGATCTCATTGAAGTTGATATCAGCAACCTGAATATAGGTGATTCAGTTAAGGTTGAGGATGTTGTCCTCGGGGAAGATATAGAAATCCTTGATCCCCCGGATGTAATGATAGTAGCGGTCGTTGCCGAAAGGGTCGCCGTATTAGAAGTTGAAGAGGAAGAAGCCGAAGGAGAATTGCCAGAAAAAGGTGGTGAAGACTCAGAATCAGAAGAGGGGCAGAGCAAAGAAACAAGTGAATAATTCGGGGGTCGTCGGTGAAGCTGATTGTCGGGCTGGGAAATCCGGGTATCAGATACCGGTTCAGCAGACACAATATGGGATTTCTGGTCCTGGATGCGCTGGCAAAAGAACAGAACATTGAAATCCGCCAGAAGAAATTCGACTCCTGTTTGGGAAAAGGAACTCTTTCGGGCATAACTGTTATGATGGCCAAACCGCAGACATTTATGAATCTAAGTGGTGCAGCTATCAAGAAGCTCCTCGGATATTTTAAGATAGACCTTAGCGATTTGATAGTAGTACATGATGATCTGGATCTGCCATTAAACAGTATTAGGATAAAAGAAGGTGGAGGTCATGGAGGACATAAAGGATTAATATCCATAATCGACTACCTTGAGAGGTCGGATTTTATCAGGATCAGACTGGGTATCGGGAAACCAGAGCTTAAGGAGATGGTTGAAGGGTATGTCCTTGAACATTTTACTAACGACGAGATGAAGATTCTGCCGGATATTATCACAAGGGCATGTGACGCTGTGGTGGAGGTTATTTCATCTGGAACTCAGCCGGCCATGAATCAGTTCAATATCAGAATGAACAACAATAAAAACGAGGAGGTATAAACGGTTATGGAAAATTTAGTAAATTACGGACCATTATTGGCAATTATCGGCTTAATATTAGCGTTTTTCATCTATAAATACGTTATGTCGTTTTCCCCGGGAAATGAAACGATGGTGAATATTATGGAAAAGATACACTCGGGCGCCATGATATTCTTGAAAAGGGAGTATAAAATTATAGCAATATTCATTGCCGTTGTCTTTGTCATACTCTTTTTCGCTCTGGAGTCAAGGATGTCAGCCGTGGCCTTTTTGGCGGGGGCACTCGGTTCGATGCTTGCGGGAGTTTTAGGGATGCAGGCGGCAACTTACTCCAATGCCAGGACAGCCCAGGCTGCTGGGGAATACGGCCAGGCTAAAGCCCTGACCGTAGCCTTCTTCGGCGGATCTGTAATGGGATTGGCGGTTGCCAGTCTCGGGTTGCTCGGACTTGGCATATTCTTCTATTTCTTTTCAGAAAAGAATCCTGTGGTAATCAACGGTTTCGCCATGGGCGCCTCCTCGATCGCGCTGTTCGCCCGTGTCGGCGGCGGCATTTATACCAAGGCAGCCGATGTGGGATCTGACTTGGTAGGAAAAGTCGAAGCGGGTATTCCCGAAGATGACCCGAGAAACCCGGGTGTTATCGCCGACAACGTCGGGGACAATGTGGGCGATATCGCCGGCATGGGCGCAGACCTCTATGAATCCTACTGCGGCTCTGTCATCGCGGCAATAGCGATAGGCGCGACAATGGGGGCACAAAAGCTGGTATGGATGCAACTGCCGATGCTCTTCATCATGGCAGGTCTTGTCTGTTCCATCATAGGAATCGGTCTCTTCAACTTCCTCAAAAACATGAAACCGCAATCCGCACTGAGCAACTCACTGTATATAGCGGGCATTCTGTTTATCATCGCCAGTTATTTCACCGTCAAGAATATGACCGCGGGGATGTCGGCAGAGTATCTGAAAGAATCACACATGATAAGTGCGTTGGGCCCGTTCTGGGCGATTCTGCTGGGTATCGTCTGCGGCATGTTGATAGGAGCCATTACAGAATACTATACCGCACGCGGACCTATCGTAAAAATAGCCGAGGCCGCACAGACAGGTTCTGCGACAACTATAATCAGCGGAATATCAATAGGCTTTGAAAGCGTCGCCACTCCTGTTTTCTTTATCGCCATTGCCATCTGGCTCTCCCATATCTGCGCCGGCCTTTACGGTATCGCGATCGCGGGTGTCGGAATGCTCGGAACAGTAGCAATGACAATGTCTGTAGACAGCTACGGCCCGATTGCCGATAACGCCGGTGGTATCGCGGAGCAGGCCCACATGCCGCCGGAAGTCAGAGAGATCACCGATGGTCTGGACGCCGTGGGTAACACAACCGCGGCCATAGGCAAGGGTTTCGCGATAGGTTCAGCGGCGCTGACCGCGCTGGCCATGTTTGCCGCTTACACGGCAACCGTAAAAACCTTTCCCGGTTTTGAAAATTTTGCCCTGAATCTGAACGAAGCACACGTGGTCACCGGTATGTTTTTAGGAGGACTGGTTCCGTGTCTGATCGCCGCCATGACGATGACGGCGGTGGGGGATGCCGCGTTTGAAATGATCAATGAGATCAGAAGGCAGTGGAGAGAGATCCCCGGCATTATGGAAGGCACAACGCCTCCGGATACCAACGCCTGTGTGGACATAGCCACCTCAGCGGCCCTGAAAAAGATGGTCGTCCCCGGTTGCTCCGCGGTACTGGCGCCCATTCTGGTTGGTATTTTCATCGGTCCCGAAGCCCTTGGCGGTTTTCTGGCGGGAGCAACGCTTACCGGCGTGATCTTAGGTCTTTTTATGGCCAATGCCGGCGGCGCCTGGGATAATGCCAAGAAGTATATAGAAAAGGGGCATTTTGGCGGCAAAGGTTCCAATGCCCATAAGGCGAGTGTCATCGGTGATACCGTTGGCGACCCCTTCAAGGATACATCCGGACCCTCCATGAACATCCTCATCAAACTGATGGCGGTTGTTTCACTGGTCACCGCCCCGGCCATCGTTGCTCTGTATAAAATGATTTATTAAATCACTAACGTAAAAGGGGGCTGGATTTAATCCAGCCCCCTTTTTTTGTCTATCGATTGACAACCACACAGGCAGTCAGTAGTCAGAATGAAAAACGAGGTTTGTTACAATGCTATTCTGTATTCTGTATTCTGGCTTCTGACTCCTGAGTACATGAATGCTTAAAAAGTCTTGACAGGATAACCAAAAATACTTAGCCTCTAACGAAATGTTGAACGAGAGCTTTGCAGAACTACCACAAAACGCATGGAGTTTTAAAATATGATTCGCTTCTCAGAATTATATTTTAAAAGGTCACTGAACACTTACATTTTGAAAGGGGTTATATTGTGGGTTTCAGATGTGGCATCATAGGGCTTCCCAACGTGGGTAAATCCACCATCTTCAACGCGCTCACGGCCGCCGGAGCAGAGGTGGCAAATTATCCCTTCTGCACAATCGATCCCAATATAGGAATAGTTCATATCCCCGATGAAAGACTTGAAAAAATCGCGGAGATCATCAAACCCCCGAAGACAACATACACCACCATGGAGTTCCTTGATATAGCAGGTCTTGTAAAAGGAGCCAGCAGAGGAGAGGGTCTGGGAAACAAATTCCTCGGACATATACGAGACGTAGACGCCATTGTTCATATAGTACGCTGCTTTGATGACCCCAACGTTGCTCATATGGATGGTACCGTTGACCCGGCACGCGATATTGAAATCGTAAATACAGAACTGATACTGGCGGATATTGAAACGGTAGAAAAAAGAATTGCAAAGGTTGAAAAACAGGCAAAAACGGGAGATAAGGCCTCCCATGTGGAACTTGATTTTTGTCACCGGATACAGGATTCCCTCGGAAGGGGTGTCGCCGCAAGAAATATCGATCTTGATGAGAAACAGAAAAAGACTTTAAGAGAATTTTTTCTTCTAACTGCAAAAGAGGTACTGTATGTTGCCAATGTAGATGAGGAAGTTCTTAAGGGAGGAAAAGATCATATATTTAAGATTGAAGATATTGCAGAAAAAGAGGAGGCAAAAGTAATCGTAATATGTGGTGATATGGAAGCGGAGATAGCAGAACTCGAAGAAGATGAAAGAAAAGAATTCCTTGACGATCTTGGCCTTCAGGAGTCTGGGCTCAGGAAATTGATCAGGGAAGGTTATGATCTACTGGGATTAATCACATTTTATACCACGGTGGGACCTGAACTTCGAGCATGGACAATCACCAAGGGTACCAAGACACCAACCGCCGCCGGAAAAATACATTCCGATATGGAACGAGGTTTTATCAGGGCAGAAATCATCCATTACGATGATTTCATTAGAATTGGCACTTTATCTGGAGTAAAAGAGAAGGGGCTACTCCACGCTGAAGGAAGGGATTATATTATCTTGGATGGTGATATCATTTATTTCAGGTTTAATGTGTAACGCTTCCGGGAGATTTATAAATTGTACCGCCCGACAGAATCCAATATCAAGAAAGATCAAAAATAACAGTAACCCCACAGTGAAAAGGAAAAATTCCTTCCCGAAAGCGCTACAACGAATCCAAAAAATAGCGGATGGAAATATCTCACCATCCACCAACATATAGAGACCTTTGAATTTTGTCATTTCTAGGAGCATAATCGACGAGAAATCTTAATGATTTAAGCCTGTTAAGGTTTCTCCCTTCGGTCGAAATGACAAATAACAGCAGTTGTGCAAAGCTCTCATATAGAAACTGAAAAGGTTTCAAACCACGTTACTTCTCAGATTATATTCAAGGGGGCAGGTGGATGGAAAGGAGGGAACAAAAACCACCCACCACATATAACATTCCAAAGATCTTTTTCCTTAATCTTTATCATCATCAGATAAAGGAAAATCTCTAAGAAAGAAGTCGATACTTTTATCGACCTTTACTTCCCCCTTCGTTTGTTCAATTATCTTTTTACCAACCTCACTATTTTGCGTTAAAACGAAAAAATCTGACTCCGGACCCTCGTCGACTTCCACATATAATGAATTGCCCCCTACATCACCACCACCGGGCTCAATGTGTTTTTTTCTACTCTTCTTCATTTAAATTCTTTATTATTCAAAATGATTTTACAAACATTCAAACGTAAAACCATTAGTCACTTCCAGTTTTTCAGAGACCTCCGAGCACTTATCCTCTTAGAAAACCTCTTATCATATATGATTTGGATTCAAGGGCTTTATTATCGCTCGAAGGTCTCTATTTTACTTGTATTAACTTCTTTACAATAATAATGCCAACTCCAAACTTCTTCCTGTTATTTATTTGCCTGCAGCACATTTACAAAATATCCGCAAAAACAAGACCTTACAAGGCAATCTCTTGGCATTCTACTTAAAATATCTGTTTTATCTAACAAACAAAAGATAAGGTGGACAATGAAAAAACGGGGGATTGTGCGATAATCGCATTGTGAAACCTGCCAATTCAGGAAGGTGCGTGTGAATCTACATTAGAATGCTGTGCGTAAATTGAACTCATAGTGCAAATTTTGCACGTCAATTTCCGGCGCTGTATTTACCTTACGCTTCACCAATCTTTTTCAGTTCACGAAGAAGCGAATAACGTGAGATACGTAAAATTTTTGCAGCGCCCGTTTTGTTGCCTCCACTTATTTCAAGAGCTTTTAAAAGTATTGTTTCTTTAATCTTGCCCGTTAATCTGTCAACGGTCAGTTTGTAGTCCATACCTTCATGGGTAGGCAGGGGAAGAGATTCACCAACTTGCACTGTGAGATCCCGTGGTGTAACAGCTTTGATCTCGGCAGGAAGATTCTCCTCGTTAATAACTGCACCCACATCCTGAAGTATCATGATGCGCTCAACGATATTTTTCAGTTCACGCACATTCCCCGGCCAGGAATAATTCGTTAGAATCCTTTCAGCCTCTCTGCTAAACCCTATCACCCTTTTGTTGAATTTTTTATTGAACTGGTCAATGTAGTATCGTGCCAGAAGAATTACATCGCGATTTCTTTCCCTCAGAGGGGGTATAATTACCGGAACAATACTTATCCTGTAGAAAAGATCCTCTCGAAAAGAACCATCAGACACCATGCCTGCAAGGTCTCTGTTCGTCGAAAAAATAAAGCGAACATCGATTGGAATGGTTTCCGTCCCACCAAGTCTCCGGATATGTCCCTCTTCTAATACCCTCAATAGCTTCGCCTGAACTGGGTAACTCATTTCCCCTATTTCATCTAACAATAAAGTTCCACCGCTTGCATATTCGAGAAGTCCAACTTTTTTCTTTCTGGCATCCGTGAAAGCACCGGCTTCATATCCAAACAGCTCACTCTCCAACAGGGTTCCAGGTATAGCAGCACAATTTACATCAACAAAGCGCTTGGAACTCCTGCCACTATGCCTGTGAATTGCACGGGCGATCAATTCCTTACCGGTGCCACTTTCTCCCTGCACTAATATGCTCGTGTCATGTTTGGCCACTTCATTGATTACATGAAAGATACGGAGCATCTTTTTTGATTTGCCAAGGATATCCTGGAAACCTAAAAGCACATTCTCTCTCTCCTTGAGTTTTCTAACCTCTGTTTTAAGTGACTTGGCCTCAAGCGAGAGCTTCGAATGCATAATTGCGTTATCGTAGGAAATAGCGGCATTTTTAACAAGTATATCCAATACGTTTATCTGATCCCGCGAATAGTTCCCCTCTTTTTTCCCCAGATATAAAGCTCCTTTAAATTTATCTTTTATTTTAATCGGAAAAGCTATGCCAGAAAGATATCCGTCAAACAAGTCTGCGATACTACCACCGGTTGAATCCGGTGAAGGTCGCCGAACGACAATTGTATTGGTATCTACAGCTTTCTTAATGATACTTTGGGGTATTTTTTCATCATATTCGCTCTTTTCGTTTATATAAACCTTCTTTCCATCGTTTATAAAACAGCTTTCCTTTTCCAGGTCTAAAAAATATATAAGCGCTTTATCTGCACTACTTATTTTTAACGCATTCCCAATAAGAACCTCATGCATCCTGTCTAAGATATAGTTAGAACTCAGTTCTGAAACAGCTTTCTGCAATACCAGTAGTTCACGTATTTTTTCCCGGTTATTCTCAAATAACATCCTGGTATGTAGAACCAGACTTATCTGATTTACAAAAGTACGAAGAATATTTACCTCTTTCTCCGAAAATTTCCATCTTTTCACGCGCCACAAGGCAATGATGCCCATTACATCAGAGTCTACCTTGAGTGCATCGCAGAAGGTCGACCCTCTCTTGTAGAATTTTGTTAATTTTCGGTCGATTTCAGTCACCTTGGGATCAGTTTCAACATCATCAAGAATAATACAGTGACCAAATTTTGCCACTCTTGTTTCAAGGCAATCGTGTTTTTGCAGATTCAACTGTTTGGAAAAAGCTCTCCTTCCTTCTTCAGGGCTGTAGTTTTTCACCACTTTTGTTATTAAATTTTCCTTCGTATCATCGTAAAGACAGATTATGCCACGATCAAATTGCATTGTATCAACAACTTCGTCTAAAATTCTTTTCAGCACATTATCAATGTGCGATGACGAAGTGAGAAGAGAGCTAATCCTATGAACACTTTCAAGGAGCTTATCTTTATTAGGCAAATATTGAAAAGTGGCATGTATTGTCTGTACTGTTTCTTTCATTTAAAAAACACCCTTTCTGAAATTTTTTGAGACATGAATTCAGAAACGGGGGGCAGCTTCAATGAATTCACTGATAACCGGTATTCTTGGAGCATAATCAAGTTCTTTACCTGATCTTTTTCTTTTAAGCAATTCATCTATTTCAACTCGTAGTTCTTTGTCATCAACCGTTTCTCTTAGCAGAAACTCAAACTCCATCGGCACAGGGGGCTTTCGGGTACATCTAATCTGGCTGATCGCGGCATAATAAATACAATGTCATCAATATGCTAAGCTGTTAACTGATTCACAAATGGATGCCCCCGAAGCTTTCCCAAAAATCTCGGGTTTTAATCTGTTTCGCCAAAATAGACTTGTGGCCTTGGTCCGCTGATTTGGTTTTCAGGTAAAACAAACAGTCGAAGATTCTTCGCAGTGCATGAAGCGTATAGACTATATTTTGGGATTTAAAAGAAAGTCGATAAGGTTTATTCACTGTATTCCTTAAAAATCATTGTCGAGTATCGTATCCATGCTGATCACGTATTTGAAACCGAACCGCCGGCATTTGCCCCCCCCCGGCACAGACGGCAGGTCTATCACAACGATATCCGGCCGCCCTTTATCCATCCCAGCGCGTCGAACACTTTCGCCTGCGACCCATCCTTTGATTTGTATTCCACATGCCCGGTTTCACGATGATAGGTCATACGCTCCTGGGAGAAAGGGGATTCTTATCAACTCAACCAATATATTCCTGCCGGCCCCTCATATTCTATCAAGCTTTTCCCATATAAGTGTAGGCTTTAGGAACCAGACTGCAGAACATCTGCCCGTAGGTGTCTTCATCTAACGCACCGCTTTCCTCAAGTGCTTTCACGACTCCTTCAATCTGATTTTCCGAAATAATCATCTCGCTAATCTCACGGGCCGGAGATATTTTCTTGGACTCTGATTTCTCTGTGCAGCGATATTTTAATTTGCTTATTGTTGCCCCTCCGGCACCAGCATCCATGGCCGCCTTTATCAAATCCGTGGCGCGTCCTTCATTGCAAATCAGGGTGAAATTCACAAGGTCATTTAGATATTTTATTTTCTTTCCAGAGGCTGGATATTTAGAGAATTCACGCCGACGCCATCTAGAGTCTCCCTTTATTTCATCGATTACTGAAACTATCTGTTCAACACTCGCTGCCTGG
Source organism: Syntrophales bacterium (assembly GCA_030655775.1). Taxonomy (NCBI): domain Bacteria; kingdom Pseudomonadati; phylum Thermodesulfobacteriota; class Syntrophia; order Syntrophales; species Syntrophales bacterium. The sequence goes on along the minus strand of JAUSPI010000010.1, from coordinate 8,027 downwards.
CTGCTCAATCCCACATAAGCTTTCATATTGACCGATCCCATTTTTATGGGATAAAGATAGATAAAACCTTTCCCTGGCTGACCTAATGCCCCAATATCTATCATCATTTCCATCACACTCTCTACATGATGAGTCGTGGTCACCAGATTCACAATTTCCTTTTCGGCCGGGATTGTGACTCTCCAGAGTCCGATCTTATCCCTTACACCGGTTCCAATACCCAAAGTAATTGCCGGAACACCACTACCCGTTTCCAATCCAACCTTCCCCAAAATGTTTCCTTCTCCACTTTGTGCGATGCAGCATATGCCGGCTAAATCGGTTAATAGTTCTCTCTTTTCAATTTCGATATTCTGGATTTTATTTTCCTGGCATAGTTCATGTGCCTTAATCAATGTAACCTCTTTACTGAACACCGTCCCTCTTCCAGGGATATTTAACCCGCCTTTCTTAATTATAAAGCTTAAAATTGCCCGCTCTATCTCCAAGGAGATTAAAAAGGTGATGATGGTGATGGGATCATGCACAAGGGATTTACCAGATCCAACCATTTTAAACAGGCCTTTCCTCTCCTGCAATAGGACCCTTCGCCCTGCTATGGAATTGCTATATTCTATGCCTATGGATTCCAGATCTTCAAGGACGGCTGACGCTATTTCCTTATTGGCAACAATCGTAATCTCAATAACCTTTTTACTAATATCCATTAAATGGGTCATCCTGTATATGTTAATAGGTATTTAAAAGCGCTCCATCATACTCCGGATCATCATTAGGCACTTTCCTGTCGCATAGCCTTTCTTTTCTTGTTTACGTAGAGTCCAACTGTCAACACTGCCAGTATTGGGCAAACCGATGCCAAGGATAATATACCAAAACCCTCTACCACATTCACCTGGTTACCTATCCCCAATCCGATGGCAAGCACTAAAGGTACAGTGATCGGTCCCGTTGTAACCCCTGCACTATCCCATGCTATATTCACAAATTCCTCAGTGGATATTTTCGTAATAATCAGGAGTAAAAGATATGGGGGGATTAGCAGATATACCAAAGGTACATTCCAGATTATTTTTACCACACCGAGAAGCATACCAATGCCCACGCCGGAAGCCACAGCCTGGATTAAAAGGGATTTTTTAAATGTTCCTACGGTTATTTCCTCTACTTTTAAGCCCAGCGCATTTAATGCGGGTTCAGCTAAGGTCGCACCATAACCCATGATAAAAGCAAATAATAATACCACCAAAAAACCCAACATTCCATTCTCCCCCCCAAATAGAGGTCCTCTTGTAGGCGTATAGATGTATTGCTTGCTTGAAGGATCGTAAGAACTCTGATCAAAGGGAATAGGCACATACCCATCGTTAATATTAGCATAGAAAAAGGTTTCTTCTTTGCCATCCGGCTTTATGGCGGTCTGAACAATATCCCTATTAAAATTGATAATGATTTGCCTTTCATTAATCAAAGGAATCTTTTTAAATGAACAAGGGATATTGGTACCTACGCTATTGCCGAGCTTTGATAATCCGAGTTCAATTCCAACATTAAACAGGCCCATGCCAACAACAGCCAGAATAATTCCCAGTATAATTTCATCTGGTCTTGGGAGCTTTTCACGCAAAACCAAGAATAAGACCAGAAAAAAGAATATGGCAAGCGGTATGATTGCTTGAACAGCAGCCTTGCCATTACGCAACAAAACATCAACCGGACTGGTTTTTATATTCTTAACACCGGAATAGTTCTTTACTGCCTCTTTAAGGGCGTTGGGTTCTGAAAAAATAGCGAGCCTTTGTGATTCTGTACCTTTTTGAACAGCCCAATTTTTCAAATGTTCAATATCTCCTTTTTCAAGAACAGCTTTTCTTAAAATCGGATCTTTTTTTAGCCTGCCAATAAATTCGAGCATTTTTTCCTGGTTGCCGTCAAAAAGAGCCATTTGACTGTTTGGTTGGGCGTTTCGCAATGCATATCCAATCATCTCATTTTTATCATTAAACAAATTCAATATCTTAGATTGATTTCCTTTAGCAAAGAATTTGGCTTCTTCCATGGGCGAAGGGACATGGTTGAGATAAAGAGCACCTAAAGACAGTACTGCTACGATTGGGAATAACGATGCAAGCGTCACTACGCCAAAACCAGCAGCCTCCGAAGTTCCACTGCTTACAATTCTACAGATTCCGATGCCCAGCGCCAGGACCAAGGGAACTGTTACGGGCCCTGTAGTGACAGCGCCGCAATCCCACGCCAGGCCTGTTAAGAATTTCATATTGGGCTCAAAAAGTGCCCAGATAGAAAAAGCCGAAAGAATGCTGACCAAAATATAAATAAAAGGTTTTAATGACCACCCATACAGAAATCTGAGCATACCGAACAACACAGCGATGCCGACACCCACGCCTACTGAATACACAAGATAATTGGAATGTTTATTTAAAACCAGAAAGAGTAAGGGTGCATCCCAGGCCTTTACATATGCGCCGGCAGTCTTTAATATACCGATAGCGGGTTCGGCAAAAGTTGCACCTAAGCCCAAAATAAAAGCAAAGGTTAATATGATAGGCAGTTTGGTCTTTTGTGGCAGTTTAATCCCAATAACCTCGCCTAAAGGCATTAAACCTAAGAAGAGCCCTTCCATAAAAAAGGCCAGGCCAAGAACTACCACAGCAATTCCTGTTGCAACGATCGCAGCTTCACTAATGGCAATGTTTAAAACAATAGTTTGAAAACATATTAAGTAAATAACTATAAGCGCTAAGGATTGAATCTGCGCCGTTATTCGCTCTTTTACATAAGGAACTAATAATCCAATTTTTTGGTTAGCGGTGATTTTTACTGCTGATTGCTGTATAGAAGCCATTATTTCTTTTTCACCATACCATGTTGTAGTGTAATTCAATCTGTTTTTTGAGACATGAATTCAGAAACGGGGGGCATGTTCGAAACAATATATACCAACGGAACATAAAAATATAACATTTATTATCAGGGTTGCAATCAGGAAGAAACGTTCCTTCCTCAGCTTACTTACAATTTTTTTTAACCCTGAAAATTACATATGAACTTAGCTCTTAAGAGTCTTTATCTACAACAACTGCGTTTTTACGCACATGTTGGTACCAGCTCAAACAACAGGATTTAGTTAAAAGTGTAAAGTGAGATAGAGTGCCTAAAGTTAAGGTACTTGAGTCTATTTATATTAACTGCGATTTAAAGCGCAGTCCTTAACTTTAGTTCACTTTAAACTTTAGGCACTCTATCTCTTGTCATATTCAGAAAACTGCATGGAGAAAGTAGCCCTTCCCTGGGTGATAGATCGAAGGTCAGTAGAGTATCCAAACATCCTCTCCAATGCCACCTTTGCGCCTATTTCACTAACAGGACCTCTGTTGGTCATGGATTCAACTTCTCCTCTCCTTGAATTGATATCTCCGATAACCTCTCCCACGAATTCACTCGGTGTAATAATATCAACCTTCACAATAGGCTCAAGAAGTATGGGCTCCGCCTGCAGACATCCTTTTTTAAAGGCGGAAGAAGCCGCCACCTTATAACCGAGCTCTGAAGATTCACCTTCCCTATAAGATCCGCCAGTAATTCTAACTTTAACATCCAAAACAGGGTAACCCGCTATAACGCCGCTCAAGGTGGCCTCCCGAATGCCTTCAACAATTGCAGCATGGAACTCTTCAGGAATCAACTCCCCTTCTATCTCTGCCGGCAGCTCGATCCCTCCTCCACGCTCCTTGGGTTCCATGAACAACCTGACATGACCAAAATGTTTCCTTTCTCCAACCTCCCTTTCAAATCTCTCTTCTACCTCCACTGCGTTTTTAATTGTCTCTCTGTAAACAACCCTTGGCCTGCCTACATTAACATGAGCATTAAATTCCCTTATCAACCTGTCAATAAATATTTCCAGGTGTAGTTCTCCCATGCCCGAAATGACAGTCTGATCAGTTTCATCCACATACTTCACCCTGATTGTAGGGTCCTCCTCCACAAGCTTATCCAAAGCAACCGTCAGTTTTTCTTGATCTGACGGTGTCCTTGCCTCAATTGCCTGAGTGATTACCGGTTCATAGAATTCCATCGACTCCAGGATAATAGGATGTGATTCATCGCAGATGGTATCTCCCGTGGTGGTATTCTTCAAACCTATAACGGCGATTATGTCACCTGCACCGACTTCCTCCACCCTTTCCCTCTTATTTGCATGCATCTTAAGGAGTCGTGCTATTCTTTCTTTCTTACCTTTGGTCGCATTATAGACATCCTCACCCGATTTGATCCTCCCCGAATAAACTCTCAGATAGGTCATTTTCCTTCCCTCGTCCATCATAACCTTAAAGGCAAAGGCAGCAAGGTGTTCTTTACCGTTACTATACCGCTCCTCATTTTCTCCGGTAAGGGGATGAACGCCCTTGACAGGGGGGATATCCACGGGAGACGGCAGGAAGTCGACAACCGCATCAAGGAGGGGTTGAATGCCTTTGTTCCGTAAGGCCGCGCCACACAGAACGGGCACAATTTTCAAGGAAATGGTTGCCTTCCTGATAGCATGTATCATTTCCTTTTCAGAGATATCCATGCCCTCCAGATACTTTTCGGCAATACCATCATCTACTTCTGCAATAGTTTCAATAAGATTTTCTCTGTACTCTTCCACTTGGGGGGGAAAATCGGGGGGAATATCCGAGAGCTCAAAAGACAACCCGACGGGATCCTCCTCACTCCAGGTAATAACTTTTTGTTTTATCAAATCCACCACACCGCTAAACTGCTCCTCCTCACCTACGGGTATCTGTATCGGAAGTGGGATGGAATTAAACCGTTCCTTCATCATTCGTATTACTTTGGGAAAATCAGCCCCTATCCTATCCATTTTATTGATGAAGGCTATTTTCGGCACACCATATTTATCCGCCTGGTGCCAGACGGTTTCCGACTGGGGTTCCACACCCCCAACGGCACAGAAGACAACCACCGCCCCATCCAGCACCCTCAGACAGCGTTCAACCTCTATAGTAAAATCAACATGACCAGGTGTATCAATAATGTGTATTTCATGATTTTTCCATTCACAGTTGGTAACTGCCGAAGTAATGGTTATTCCTCTTTCCTGCTCCTGTGGCATCCAGTCCATGACGGCTTCACCGTTATGAACTTCACCCATCCTGTGAGATCTGCCCGTATAAAAAAGAATCCTTTCCGTAACGGTAGTCTTACCCGCATCTATATGGGCAATTATGCCGATGTTTCTTGCTCTCGAAAGTTTTGCCTCTAAGGACATTCTTGATTTCATCCCCCCACAGATCCCTGTGCCATTAATTCCTTGTTAAGGACAAAGGAGCGTCTCACGTCAACATGACCCCCTATTGTTCTAAACTTGTTCCCCTTTATCAATATCTTTACCCTTTTAATACTTGGAATATTAAACATCAGGGTATTGGTAAGAGAATATATTGTTGCCATTTCACTGCTACTTCCTCCCGGATGAAGTTCGACAAGGCTCTTCCCAAAACTAACATAGGCGGTTCCATCCTTTTCTATTCTAACACTTTGAAGTTGTGAGCCTTCCGGAAATGTTCTCACCAAACCGGTTTTAGAACCTTCCATAAGGGCATTCACCAGTTCCTCTGCCTGATTATTTATGTTTTTCCTTTTCGGAACATATCTCTTTTCAGGAACCAGAAATCGTTCGTTCGAATCAGAAAAGCAGAGCACCACTTTTTGTTTCTCCCTTTTCTTTGAAGAAACCCCTTCACCGGTAGTCGGTGGATAAACATAATCAAAGAGCGTCACAAAAAAGAAAAATAGGAAACCAACTACAACTAAGGTGATCATGGAAAGGAAGACCAGTTTGATATTTTTTTTCCTTTTTTTCGATTTTATTGAACTGGTCCTCTTTTTTTTCTTTGTAGCCATAGTTTGTTACACTCCTATTCTGTTCTTCTGTTATTAGACTTTTTACGAAGCCGTTACTGTTACCTCTCAATGGCTTTAAGGATTTCCTTTGCCTTCTCCCCGAATTCCGACTCCGGGGCCGTCTCGATGACAGTTTCAAGCTCCTCTATTGCCCCCTGTACGTCTCCCTGTTTGACATAGCATCGCCCCAACCAGTAATGAGATTCAACAAACGTGGGAACGAGTTTGAGTGACCTCTTGAAGTGCCCTATTGCACTATCAATCTCCCCCAGTTCAAAACTGGCAACTCCCATATCTTTTTCTATTAGAGGAAGCGGTATGATATTCGGTCCCTTTATCATTGCCTCATTATACTTAGCCAGTGCCATCCGATAATTTCCCTTTTGATAATAGGCCCGTCCCATGTTGTATAATGCTGATGCCGGGGTCGCGTAAAGGACATTGGCAAGGGCCTTGTTAAATTCTTTTATTGCCTTGTCCCAAAGACCCTTATTAAAGTAGACCGTACCAAGATAATTGTGGGCCTCCGAATAATCCGGGTTTAAATTTACAGCCTCTTCAAATTCTCCTATTGATTCATTTACAAGTCCCTTCCCATGGTAAGATATGCCGAGATAGTAGTGAATCTCCGGATTCCTCGGGCTCAATTTTTTCGCTTCAAGGAGTTCCTTCAGAGCAGCGGTGTACTGCCCGGCTTTGATATATGCGATTCCGACATCAAGACGAGCATTTGCTCGTTCCTCCTTCAAGTGGTTGGTTGCACAGCCTGTCACACCACAGATAATAAACAAAATAATCGTTATCACTACTAAATTTTTTCTTCTCATGGTCACCTCTCGGGTTTATATGAAAATTACCCGCAGATTACGCAGATTCGCAGGTTGGGTTTCATTCCTTTCTCTTTCTTTGTGCCTCTGTCCCTTTGTTACTTTGTGCCTACTTATTATTCCCGTTTATCCACCAGTCGCCTTTATCCTTGAACCACCATAAAGATGAATCTGTTTCAATTACAGTGTCTGCCATCTCCCTGGCGGTATCGGTAAGAAGCCTTTTTACGGCAAACGCTATCCATTCCCTGCTATACTTGTTCCCCAGATCTTCACACTCCTTGAGCTGAAAAATTAAAGAGAGCTGATCAGCATCATGGGCAATGAGCGATTCTTCTGTCTTTTTTTCGTTAAATTCATCTATGACAGTCCTGATTTCGTCCCCAAACAAGAGCTGTTCTGTAAGCTCCCTTACTGCTTTATTTTCATCTACTGTTACATACTTTTTGTAGACATAGTTCATATCCCCTGTTCTTGCCTCGGGAAGATCATGGACAAGGCACATCCTTAGAACTTTCAATTCGTCAACATCGCCTCTCAACTTACACAAGGTATATCCTATGAACATTGTTCTCAGAACATGCTCCGCAACTGATTCACAACCGGATCCGAGAAACTGAAAACCAGTCCTCGGAGTCTTTTTCAACATACCAACTTCAAACAAAAAATTTACGATATCTCTCATCTCAATCCCTTTTTAGTATTTTGATCCTGTTTTCCATCATATCTGAAAGTTTTTTCATCTTAAGTTTAAGCGATGCAATTCCGTCAGGTTTCAGAGAAATCAATTTATCAAGGTATTCCTTCCAGTGTTTTACGGTTGTTATCTCGTGTTCCCTTATTTTATTTTCAAACCGCTCCTGGAATTCCTTTAAAAATTCTGCGTCTCTATTTCTAAAAGCCATCTTATTTCTACCCTCCATTCGCAGAAAAAATATTCGCTCCCCCATAAAAAGGCGTGAAATTATACTATCTAAGCAATATTTGAAACTTGCCCATTATATCATTGAAGTTCTATCTTGCAACAAAAACTAAATTGACGAGATACTCCTGTGGTACATATTGAAAAAACTAAGATTTTATTGTTTGTGATTTAAGAAAAAGGTACCCTCCTGGCCTTCCTGTTCTCATTTTTTAAAAAGGCAGACAAGGTTACTCACTTTTGCTAAGTGGAGGATTTCTGTGTAAACTTTTAAGATTCCGGGCTATTCAAAGCATGTTAGATTTGACTTTCAAAAATAACTTATATAAAGTATATGATTA
>JAUSPI010000009.1 GCA_030655775.1 Syntrophales bacterium | reverse complement strand
CTAAAGTTTGAAGTGCCTAAAGTGAGCTAAAGTTAATGTACACGCCTTCGGCGCGGTCAAATTAGAAACAGGCTGCGCTGAAAGCGCATTCTTTAACTTTAGGCACTTTAGCTCACTTTAGTTCACTTTACACTCTTAACTAAATCTTGCTGTTTGAACTGGTACCAACATCCGCGCAAAAAACGCAGTTGTTGAGAATAAAGACTCTAATAATTGACCATGCACATAACAAAAGGGCAGATCAGTGGAGCGATTACAGTCGTTTTGATAGCGACTTTTTTTTATTTTGGCAGATTTTTCCTTCACGACTTACGGCCTTTTCAGGCAATATCTCCACCATATTCTGAAAAGAAGGCAGGAACCGTAGTTGTTGAATTAGCCGGTGATACAGACCAGAATGGAATTTATTTCGTCCCCCCGGAGACAACGGTCTCCCATCTTTTAGGAATCGCAGGGATTGCAGGCACAAAAAAATTTGACAAAAAAGTTCTTTCTGTCGTCCTCAGCGGCGGTGAGAAGGTTATCATAGAGTCAGATCAGGTAAAAACAGGGACGATCGATGCTGCCAAAAGGATTACTCTGGATATACCGATCGCTATAAACAGCGCAACGGTATATGACCTGTCGCTCATTCCCGGAATAGGAAAGAAGACGGCACAGGCAATAGTTGACCTGAGGGAAAAGGCCGGAGGGATTTATTGTATCGACGACCTTTTAAAGATACGTGGCATGAACAATGAGAGGTTTAGAAAAATTAAAAGGTATCTCACAGTAAATGGAAAGACATAAAGATAGACATTGAAAATAAAGACTGTCCTCCCCATCCCGTAGGACAGCCGTCTCGGCTGTCTAAGCGATTCACCATTATGGAAAGACATAAGGATTGACATAAAAATTTTACGATGATAACTAAGGAAAAATAAATATGTCGGGGCGTGGCGCAGTCTGGTAGCGTATCTGAATGGGGTTCAGAGGGTCGGAGGTTCAAATCCTCTCGCCCCGACCAGTAATTTCAAGGGGTTAACTGTTTTGAGTGAAGCTCCCCGCCCACAGGGCGGGGCTTCCCGATAAGGAATCGAAATCTTAAAAAACAATATCCGGCCGGATACCGAAAAATCATACAACATCTATTTAACATTTCAATCATAACTTATTACTAAACAACTATCAACTCAAGCATCTGAATCCTCGCCACTCCAAAGCCTGTTGTAATACAACTTGTCTACATTCAGAATCTACAGCCTCTCTTCTCGACAGAACCTCTCATGATCGCAACCTCAACCAGAGTAAAGTTACACTGAAAATTTCAACCGGCGAGTATCGTATACGGAATTAGAACGGCGGCGCCAAGGCGTTAATCGGCAGGCTCCCTATTAATGGAGTTTACGCGGCAGCGTTTTATAAAAGGCTTACGCCCAAACTCCAAAGAATCTAAGGAGGGCAAGAAACCGTGCGACTCTATCTGCAGACAGCCCTGCTGAATTATGGGCTACCCAAAGGGGATGTCTTACTTTGCGCGGGAGTGCATTGAAAAAGGTTATATTCAATTTTTGATTGAAGGAGATTTGGAATGCAAAAAATATGAATTTATTTGCTATCATCAGTGTTCTTCTTGTTTTACTTTCAGGTCTGAGTTCTGCGGATTCGTCAGGATCTAAATCTTCAGCTTTGACTGGAGAGAAGATAACTCTGGTGCTCCCGAGAAAGCCGGATAATTTTTTAGCAAAGTGGCTGAATATGATCTACACCGAGGCCTTTAGAAGGCTGAATATGGAATTTGTGTATAAGTATACTTCTCCGAAACGATGCATACTTTTGTCAGATTCGGGGAAGGTGGACGGCGAATTATGGAGAGTCTATGACTACAACATCGTGCATCCCAATCTCATCAGAGTCGAAGAGTCTCCTTTTTCGAACAGGTTTTGTGCATACGCCACTGCTCCGGATATAAAACTAAACGGATGGGAAAGCCTCAGAGATACCGATTACAAAGTTGACTACAGACGAGGACAGATGAAGACTCATCAAAATTTGCCCGGTATCGTAAAAAAGGAAAATCTGACGATGATTAATCACTGGACCCATGGCCTGAAAAGATTAACTGCGGGAAGAACCGATATATATGTGGACATTGAATGGACAATAAAGGACGCTTTGAAAGCCGATGAGTTTAAGAATTCCAATATACATATTGTCGGCGTTATGGAAACAATTTCCGCTCATGCATTTCTACATAAAAAGCACAAGGAACTTGTTCCAAAACTTTCAGCTGTTCTGAAGGAAATGAAAAAGGAAAGGCTCATTGAAAAATATAAAGCTATGGCGGAGAAATAAGAATGGGAAAGGAAGACATGGCACCAAAAGCCTTACGCAATAAATCTCTGCGAAACAGTATTCAGGCAACAATAACCCTGATCATCATCCTCACAGTTACCGTCATTTTTGCAGGATTTGCTTTTTATGAGTATTTTGTAACCAGCACTGATATGAACAAGGATTTTGAAAATTTGGCTGAGTACATTGTAAATCAACAATCGAAAAGCCTGTCATTGCCTCTGTGGTATTTGGATACAGAAGCAGTTAAGGATGTAATGTCCTCCGCGATGATTGAAAAGCAGGTTCATGCTGTTCTTATCAGAGACGAATCGGGAATCTTATATGGCGAAATGAGAGATAATAATTTGAATATTATCAAAACCAGCAAAGAGATTTCGGGAGAGTATTACGTAAAAGAAAAGGAGATTTCAAAAAATGATGAAAAATTAGGAACTGTAGAAGTTTACCTTACACCCGAATTTATGCAGGAAAAGCTTTATGATACGACCGTCAGAATGATTATAGCAATCTTAATCCTAAATATTTCATTGGTTTCAGTACTTTTATTCAGCATAAGAAAGAGTGTAACACTTCCTGTCAGATACATTGCCGAAGGTATTCGTACTATTGCTTCGGGAAATCTGGACAGATCAATTCATTCCGAAAGAAAGGATGAGATCGGACAACTGGCATCGGATGCAGAATCAATGAGATTGACAATAAAGGAAAATCTTGAGCTGGTTCGGAAACAAGGAGAAGAATTAAACACACGCCGCGATCACCTGGAAGTTATGGTAAAAGAACGAACTAACGAGCTGGAAGAAAAAACCGCAGAACTCAAGAATGCAAACGAGCGCCTGCAGGAATTAGACCACCTTAAATCCATGTTCATCGCCTCCATGTCCCACGAACTTCGCACCCCGCTGAACTCCATCATCGGATTTACCGGAATCATTCTCCAGGGTATGACCGGCGAGATTACAGGGGAGCAGAGAGACCAGCTCCAGAGGGTCTATGGTTCGGCAAAACACCTCCTTGCACTCATTAACGACGTAATTGATATTTCAAAGATTGAGGCCGGGAAGTTTGAAGTTCATGTGGCAGAATTCGACCTGGACGGAATAATCAAAGAGGCCATATCAAGCCTCAAGCCGGAGATAGACAACAAAGGGCTTGGTCTTGAAATCCGCTTGCCTCCGAACCTGCAATTGAAAACTGACAGAAAAAGACTCCTTCAGTGCATCCTCAATTTTTTGAGCAATGCCGTCAAATTCACTAAAAAGGGAAAGATTGAGGTCACAGCCCGTGAGATTGATGGAATGATGGAAATCGCGGTGAAAGACACGGGAATAGGCATAAAGGAGGAAGATGTGCCCCGCCTCTTTGAATCTTTTGTCAGACTGGATTCAGATTTAAAGATCGGAACCCCAGGCACAGGATTAGGGCTGTACCTTACAAAGAAAATCGCAACAGAGCAGCTCAAGGGGTCGGTGTCTGCTGAAAGCAAGTATGGAGAGGGGAGTACATTCATGCTTAGAATACCGAAGACAATTGAAGGAATGCCTAAAATGAGCTAAAATGCCTAAAGTGCCTAAAATTAAAGGACACTATCTCTTTTGGATGTAGATTGAGTGGCCGAAACAAACTTATCTTTTTTCAAAACTGCAACGCCAAAGGCATACCACAACTTTAGGCAATTTAGGCATTTAAAACTTTAGGCATTTAATAGTGGGAGGCTATCATGAAAAGAGCGCTTGTAATAGAAGACAATGCAGACAATATGAAGCTTATCACATTTATCCTGGAGAAAAACGGCTACGGCACTATCAGGGCTGAAAACGGCAAAAGGGGTATCGAGCTTGCGCTGAAAGAAAAGCCGGATTTTATCCTTCTTGACATCCAGCTCCCTGACATAGATGGCCTGGAGGTGCTCAAAGAGATACGCAAATCAGAGATAGATGGTGAAATTCCTGTCATTGCCATCACGTCCTATGCAATGAGCGGGGACAGCAGAAGGCTGATTGAAGCGGGATGCAACGGGTATCTGGAAAAACCCATTGACCCTGTTACTATTATGAATCAGATAAGGGAGATAATTGGGGACGAGTGAAGATAGACGAAGGGACGACCCCTCGTAACAGGAAAGGAGATATAACGGGATGAAAATCTTAATAGTTGATGACAATGAAGATTCAAGGATAATCCTTAGAAAAACCCTTGAGTCGGAAAGGTATACAATTGAAGCCGCCACCAACGGGGAAGAGGCTCTGAACATGGCAAGGAAATCCCCGCCTGACATGATAATCTCCGATATCCTCATGCCCGTAATGGATGGGTTTCAGTTTTGCTGTAAGTGCAAAACAGACGATGGACTCAAGGATATTCCGTTTATTTTTCATACAGCAACTTATACAGATGAAAAAGATGAGGAACTGGCCTTACAAATGGGAGCGGACAGGTTTATTCGAAAGCCCGTTGAACCGGACGAGTTCATAAAGGTCTTACGGAACGTAATCAGAAATGTGGAGAAGGGCAAGATAAGACCCCAGAAGTCGGTTTTAGAAGAGAAGGAAGACGTTCTTAAGCTTTACAGCGAGCGTCTTGTCAACAAGCTTGAAAAAAAGATGCTGGATCTGGAAAGGGAGCTTGCCGGGCGGAAACAGGCAGAGGAGCAAGTCCAAGCGTCCCTTCAAGAAAAAGAGGCGCTTCTAAGCGAAATCCATCACCGGGTAAAAAACAACCTACAGGTCATCTCCAGCCTGCTTGATTTGACCAGCATAAGGACACAGGATCGGAAGGCAATTTCTCTGCTTACAGATGCCAGGGCCAAGATCCAGACAATGGCCATTATCCATTCACAGCTCTACGCGAGTAAAAGATTCGACAAAATAGATATGGGAAGCCATGTCCGGGACCTGGTGAAATATCTGTCAGAAGTCTATGCAGGGGGGGAAAAGATTACCTGTATTGTTGAAATCCCTGACATTTACCTTTCCATAACCCAGGCTATTCCCTTCGCCCTTGTCTTGAACGAACTGATCTCCAATGCCTTCAAATATGCCTTCGGGAAAGACGATGAAGGGACAGTCGAGATTTCCATACACAGGTCAGACCAGGATAAGATTTGTGCAAGAATCAAAGATAACGGCACCTCTATCCCGGAGGAGGTTGACATTTATAAAACCAACACCCTGGGTCTAAAGTTGGTCAGAAATATAGTCCAGAAACAACTACATGGGAAACTACAACTTAAAAGAGACAAGGGCACAGAATTTATTATAGAATTTAAAATCTTACCAGAGGAATTAAATTATGTATAGAGTGCTGGTAGTAGACGATGAGCCCTCCATAACTACACAATTGGAGGAACGCCTGGAACTCTTGGGATACGAAGTAGTAGGCTGCGCCTCTTCCGGTCAGGAAGCTGTGGAGATGGCAAGACGCACCAGACCCGATATAGTCCTGATGGATATTGTTATGCCGGGAAGCTTAGACGGTATTGATGCCTCTGAGATAATTAAAGCGGAACTGGATATTCCGGTTATATTCCTTACCGCCTATGCAGGTGAAAAGTTTGTAAATAAGGCAAAGGATGTGGAGCCTTACGGGTATATTGTAAAACCCTTTCAAGAAAAGGAAATAGCGGCAACCATTGAAGTTGCCCTTTACAAAAAAGATGTAGAGAGGAGGCTGTCTCAGAGTGAGGAAAAATATCGATCTCTGGTGGAGTCTGCCGAAGATTCCATATACTTAGTAGATAGAAATTGCAGGTATCTTTTCATTAACAAGAAACATCTGTCAAGGCTTGGCCTTACAACAGATAACGCCATAGACAGAAAATACGGCGAGCTCCATTCCGAAGATGACACCAAAGAGTTTGCAGAGAAAGTAAACGAGGTATTCGAAACCGGCAACTCTGTTCAACATGAACATAAACACCACAAAGACAACAGATATTTCATCCGAACGCTAAGTCCTGTTAAAAACTCAGAGGGGAAAACAGTATCTATTACTGTGGTTTCAAAAGATATCACTACCATCAAACGGGTAGAGGAGGAGCTCCGGGAGACCAGCGACTACCTGGAGAACCTGATAAACTATGCAAGTGCTCCTATCATCGTCTGGGACCCACAGCTTAGGATTACCAAGTTTAACCATGCCTTCGAGCATCTTATTGGTTATAAAGCCGAGGAGGTCATCGGC
>JAUSPI010000008.1 GCA_030655775.1 Syntrophales bacterium | reverse complement strand
CCTGCATTTCAACCTGTCTCTTGCCGGAGGTGTTGTTATGTGGGATCTTTTCCTTTTTGCTTGAAGCGTATCCTAAACGGCCAGATATGTAAAGGCGAACCCGGTCATTTTGCGCGGGGCTAAACAGTACATTTCAATAGGAGTAACATATGGATATACGCATAAGCATATATTAAGAAGGAGACGAAATTATGACAATTGGTATTTTATCCTGTCAGGGAGCATGCAATGTTGGTGTGATGACGAACAAGATTGTACTCAAATTGGTTGATAATGAAACTGTAAATATGGTATGTCCGCTTGGGCTCCCTCTAGGAATCAAGAGCATTATTGACATGGCCAATGTTAATGAAAAGCACCTTGCTTTGAACGGATGCCTCATTAAATGCGCATCAAAGGCATTTGAGTACAAGGAAATTATGCTTACAGCTGATTTTGACATACCTAAGAATAAGAACTTTAATGATGAAACGAGTATTGATAAAGTCGAAGAAAAAGTCAAGGAAGTCATTAATGAATTTCTTTCAGCGCAACAGGTGTAATTATGATTAATCTAACAGAATTCTTGAAGGCATTGTCTGATGAAACAAGGCTAAGGATTATGGTGCTCCTTTCTCAGAAGGAAATGTGTGTTTGCGAGATATGTGAAGTACTAGATGAATCACAGCCAAAGGTTTCAAGGCATCTGGCTAAACTTAGAGACGCTGGTTTAGTTCGGGATAACCGACAAGGCCAGTGGGTTTTTTACTATGTTAACCTGGAAAATAAGACTGCATCTGAAATATTAAATATTATAATTAGCAATATCGATGAACACATTGTTTTAAAGAATGACAGAAATAAGCTGGTAGAAAAAATAAGTAAAGGCACAATGTGTAGTAGAGAGGGGTAATAGATAAATGAGTAATTTAGTTGAAATAAATGATAAATTGAAAAGCATCTTGAAGTTTGAAAGAGAGCCTGTTGGCATTAAATTTTTAAAAGCATAACCCAAAATCTTGAAAAGCTCGCAGCTAAACCCATGAAGAAAGCTAGAGCAAAAGGTGCATTTAATACCTTCAGCGGTTGTGGCGATTAGTTAATTAAGGAAGCGAGGCAATATCACGAGCTTTAACGAAAAAAGATTGAGCTGGTTGCAATTGGTGCAGCAATAGGCGGCAATTGCATACCATGCTTGGAGTGGCATTACAAACTATGATTGTTGGAGGGCGAACGATGGAAGAATTAAAAAATAAATTTGATGCGTTAAATAAAGCTGAAAAAATTCAATTTATGAAAGAGGTTCTGCCTGAATTCTGCAAGCTGTTTGCTGAAAATCAGCAAGATATGACACAGGACATGATGCCGCTTTGCAAAGAGCTGATGAAAGGATTTAAAATGGATATGCCCCAGATGATGTCAATGATGAAGAATAAGCAAAAGTAGAAAAGCAACACAGGGTGGAGAATTTAGAAAAGCTAGCCAGAAAGCAACATATATCGAGAAGCAGGACAGTCACTTTGATTGAGTGAGGGGGAGGGGGATAACGATGGCTATATACCTGGATAATGCAGCCACGACCTACCCGAAACCGGAAGCAGTGACAGCAGTGGACCATTACATGCGCCATATCGGTGCCAGCTCCGGACGGGGAGCTTACCGACGTGCCCTCGAAGCTGACGGCCTTGTCTTCAAAACCAGGAAACTGTTGGGACGCCTTTTTAATATTGAAGACGTGTTCCGCATTGTATTCACGTCCAATGTAACAGAATCCTTAAATTTGGCCTTAAAGGGGTTCCTGCGGGAAGGGAACCACGTAGTTACTTCCCACATGGAGCATAATTCCATGTGGCGACGTGGAGTTTATCCTGGAGCAAGGCGTAGACAAGATCAGAAAGCATGAGCAAGAGTTAACTGCTTTTGCGCTGGCGCAACTGAAAAAATCCCTGGTTTAACTATTTACGGGCCGCAAAACGCTGAAGAGCGCGTTGCCGTATTCAGCTTTAACGTGGAAGACGTTGCTCCCGAAGAAGTGGCCTACGTTTTGGACGAGGTATACGGGATCATGGTACGGGCGGGGCTGCATTGTGCTCCCCAGGCTCACCGGTGCATCGGAACCGTAGAATACGGAACTGTACGTGTCAGCCCGGGCAATTTTACTACGGAAAAGGAGATAACTGCTCTGGTCAAGGCTGTAAAAGAAATTGTGTCCCAATGATAAGAGGTGAATATGATGAGTAAAATCTTCTTTGTACTAAGCGAGGAAGACCTGATCACGTTGGAAAGCATCTGCATGGACAAAGATCCTGAAGAAGCACTGTCCTTCGTCATGAAGCGGGTAGTTCCACAAGTAAAAAAACCTCTTCCCTGTTTGGCTGGGCAGCTAATGCGGGCGGACAGGAGGTAAAGCATGCTCTTGAAAAATGTAGAACTAACTTATGTTTCGCCCTGCCAGGACTGTTGCCGTCATGAAAGAAGCCGGAATAGACATATCCGGTCAGACTTCCAAGTCTATCAATAAAGATATTCTGGATCAAGCCCATTTCTTTATAACGCTGTGCGGCGATGCGCGGGAAAGCTGTCCGGTCGTGCCGGGCAAAGTTCAAAAGCGCCACTGGCCCCTGGAAGACCCGGCCAGGACGGAAGGGACCCAAGAAGAAATAGTAAATAAATTTCGAGAAGTTAGAGATAAAATTTCAAAACTTGTTAAGGATTTAATGACAGAACTACTGGACTGACACTTCCGATCCCAAACATAAATTAGGAGGAAAATCATGGAAAAAGAAAAGCTAAAAATGGCGGCAGCTGGTGATGAGTGCACTTGCACACCTGCGGAAGTCCTCATTTATCCCTGCTCTGGGGGTTCAAATGTAAGGATATGCTTTCCCTTGCACAGAAATATAATGTGACCCATATGCCTTCCCTTGCCATCATAGGTGTAACTGGCGAAGTAAAAGAAATTATTGTCGGCCCTTTTGATGATGGGCAACTGCAATCTTTGCTGGATAGTGAGGTAAATTAGGTCTGCTTCTAGAGCTATTAAATGCAGATCTTTCTTTCTCCACATATATAATCGTTCTCCTGGGTGGTCTGGGGAGCGGCTTGAGTCCTTGCACTTTTCCCACCGTCATGTTAATTATTGGCTATGTGGGCGGGAAAAAGCAAACATCCAAGAGGCACAGTTTTTATCTGTCCCTCGCTTTTGTTTTGGGGATTGCCTTTACATTAAGCGCCTTGGGGGTTGCAGCTTCTATCCTGGGAAGAATCTTTTTAGGCAGTAGCGTTATCTGGTATATTGTGGCCTTCGCTGCCATTATTATGGGCTTGTACCTCCTGGGTTATTTTAACTTTAACTTTAACTTTAACTTTAATGAACAGGGATTATCATGGATATAGAAGGTTATGCAAAACGGGGCCTGCTTGCCAGCGACCCCGATATTGAAGACAAATTGACAGCGCGCATACTTGAAGTGAAAAAGACCACACCACAGCATGCACGAAACCTTGCAAAGGCTGCCATTGTTGAAGCCAAAGCCACACTGAATGTCAGCGGCGATGTGCTAACATCAACCATATCAGGCGTCACAATGGGACAGTTCGGTGTCGGATCGCGCGGCATGGGTGATTTTTATACCCACGAAAAGATTGCGGAAGTTATCGGGAAAACGAGTGCCGTTGTCGACACATCCCATCTTGACGATTCAGGCGCGGTCAAAACCAACGGCGATGAAAAATACATTATAGTAACAATTGACGGTATCCATTCCCGCCTAAGTGATTTCCCGTTCCTTGCAGGTTTTCATGTAGCAAGAGCATCCCTTCGTGATGTATATGTCATGGGTGCACGTCCGGTTGCCTTGCTCTCAGACATCCATGTCGCAGATGACGGGGATGTCGCAAAGATATTCGACCATATAGCAGGCATCACAACGGTCTCGGAACTAACGGGAATTCCGCTCATAACAGGCAGCACCCTCCGCATCGGTGGAGACATGGTCATAGGCGAGCGCATGACAGGCGGTGTCGGTGCTGTCGGCGCGACATCCGAACTCACATCCCGAATACAGACCCAGATAGGTGACGTCATCCTCATGACAGAAGGCGCAGGCGGGGGTACTATCTCAACCACTGCACTCTATTACAACATGCATGAGGTCGTTGACGAAACCATCAACATCAAGTTCCTTGAAGCATGCGAAGCACTCATTGATTCTGGTCTGACCAAACACATTCATGCCATGACAGATGTCACAAATGGCGGCATCAGAGGTGATGCAAAGGAGATATCAAGAACAGCAGGTGTGAAACTCGTATTTGAGGAATCGCGCATGCGCCCTCTGGTAAATCCGGTAGTACTTGAGATGCTTGAATCGCTTGAGATAGATTATCTTGGTGTCTCACTTGACGCATTGCTCATAATTGCACCCTCCGAATTTGTAGACGACATCATGCAGACCGTAAGGGCGGCAGGTGTTGAGATCGACATCATCGGACGTGTTGAGGAAGGGACCGGTGCCGAAGTGATAATTGATGGTAAGATACATGATTTTACACCTCGTTTCAGAGAATCCGCATATACCCCCATTAAAAAGATGATAGGTGAAGAAGAGCCGCGTAATTTTGATGAGATGAAAAGTGCAATTGACAGGGCAGCGCATGATGCTGTCGAGAAGAAACGGCGTGTTGTTGAGATGATACGGAATGCCTGATGTTACTATTTTTGTATTTGTTTAGCGGATTTGAAATTGTGTTGTAGCGTTGCAGATTAATGAGTTGGAAATAAAAACGATGCTACCACACGCGCGTAGCGCGGCACCGTCCTTCACCACTGCCCTGAATACATATCGAAGTTTCAATCGCTGTCAATACATCTGTTTTTGTATGGATTGCCCTACATAGAAACTGCGTATTTTGCGAATGTGAATGGATGGCAGGTATGGAACATGCCGCCTGCGGCGGGGTTGCTGCATGGGGTTTTAGGTATTTGAAATGTGCACCGACATTTCATCAGATAAACAAATACCTATTTTTTAGCGATTTTTGATAGTATATATTTTATAAATATATAGTGCGAGTTAATACGAGCATAGCGAGGATTTTCTCGTGCCGAGGCAATCCGCCGCAGGCGGCACAACCCTCCATCAATGATAAAATAAAAAAATAAAAGACAAGATTTTGCTCCTGTAAAATAGGGATGAAACACGATTTTCTTTATTACCTGATAAATGAATACAGATGAATTTAGCATTACGTTTTTGTAGGTCACTAGTATGGGAATATGCCGCCTGCGGCGGTTGCATTGGTTTTGGTTTCAGATAAAACTATTAAATTTATGTCGTTGTTTTGACACATATATACAAAGACCTTGCCCCTATTCTTGCTGTGCTCGCTTAACAACAAGCACCCCCCCATCCTTTTCGATGATCTCAACCTTTTCCCCTTTAGCAATAGACTCATCTGCACGTGCTTTCCAATATGCTCCCTTATGCATCACAAAACCTGTGATACCTGGTTCAAGCGGGTCTATGGTCTGTGCCATGTCCCCTATAATTTCACCAACAAGGGGTTTTCTGTGCCTGACTTCCATTACCTTGTATATCGCAAACACCATCACGATACCGATAACCACTGTAGGTGTAGCAACGGATATCATCAAGGTTCTCTGGAAATCGGCAGGCGTATAAAATTGGGGGAAACTCATTGGTACCAAAAGGATACTGCCTGCAATCATGCATATGATGCCTGCAATCCCAAATACCCCAAAACCGGGTGCCTGAAATTCCAATATCAATAGTGCGATACCGACAAGCAAAAGGAAGACTGCAGCGATATTCACATCAAATCCGGTGCCTATAAGCCCCAGTGTAATTGCAATTATACCAAATATCTCAGCACCCACTCCTGGATTGGATATCCCGAACACGACCCCGTATATTCCGAGCATCATCAGGATGGACGATATAAGAGGGTTTGAAATAATATTCATAAAAGAAAGTCTGACTGATGGGGTGTAATATTCGATCTCTGCACCGCTCGTGTTGAGTGTTTTACCTTTAATGATCGTCCCATCTATCTGCACAAGTAGATCCTCAATCGTTGGTGCAATAAACTCAATAACTCCTGCGTCCAGTGCAGATTCGGCATTGAGGTTTAAATTTTCGGTAATGAACTGTTCGGCAACAGTCTCATTCCTGCCATGCATGAGTGCCTTTTCGCGTGCAAGTGCAACAATGGCATTGACAATTTTTGAATCCTCGATCGGTTCAATTCCGGTTGCTGACATCTCAACAGGCTGTGCCGAGCCGATTATGGTGTGCGGTGCCATTGCGGCAATATCCGTACTGATCAATATCAGTGTGCCTGCAGACCATGCTTTCACACCTTCGGGATAAACATATCCAATAACCGGAATATCTGATTGGTCAATTGATTCAATGATACTGAAAGTTTCATCCAGTCCGCCTCCGGGCGTGTTGAGTGTAATGATAAGGGCCTCAAAGCCTCCCGCTTCTGCTGCTAAAATTGCATCCAGAACAATGTCATCCGATACCGGAGTGATGGAATCTGAAATATCAAGAACAAGTACTTTTTGATCTACACCGGCACATACAGGTGAAATTAAAACAATGAGACTAATAATAAAAATAATAAGTGGGAGGAGATAAAATCTTTTAAACATCATACAATCTCCTCCATATCCGCTTTTCATTTTTTACATTTCACATTATATTTGTTTCGCAACAGCTTGCGACAATGCAGCAACCTGTCCCAACTCGGTCGAAGAAGATATTATTATCAAATTCTTCTCTCTTGCAATTTCGGCATAGGTCTGGAGTTCTCGCAGTTTGATAGCGACCGGAACTTCCTGATACAGTTTTGCAGCCTCTTTCATCTTCTCAGCAGCCTTGAACTCACCTTCTGCCAAGATGATACGCGAGCGCTTTTCACGTTCTGCCTCTGCCTGTTTTGCAATTGCACGAAGCATTGTCTCTGGGAGACTGACATCCCTTATTGTCACACTTGTGACCTTGATACCCCAGGGATCTGTAGAAGCATCCAGAAGTTCCTGAATATCCTTGTTGATAGTCTCACGTTGTGAAAGTATGTCATCAAGTTCTATCTTACCCAATACATCTCTGAGCGTGGTCTGGGAAAGCATTGAAGTTGCATACCTATAATTCTCCACTTCAGTCACAGCAGCAGCTGGTTCAGTAACTTTGTAGTACACAACCGCATCCACTTCTACAGTAACGTTATCTTTTGTGATGACAGCCTGTTTAGGGACATCTATCGTGACCACACGAAGATCGATCTTTACAACTGTCTCAATTATAGGGATGATTAGGAAAAGACCGGGTCCTTTCACACCACTAAGCCTGCCCAACCTGAAGATAACAACACGTTCATACTCCTTCACCATCTTGAGGGCTTGGGATAATATCGCTATAAAAATTACCAATACTGGAAATATAATTTCATTTACCATATAACATCCTCCAAAACTATACAGAATGTTTCAGGATAAAAAGTTATTGTTCAATAAAAAAGTTGTATTTGTATAGCTGGTGCAGCACTGTGGTACAGAGTGTTTAATGAGTGCATGATAAAAACGATTCTACAATCCGCGCATGCGCGGCGTTGCCCTATATACACATCGAATTTTCAATTGCTTCTAGCGCATTCCACAATTTTCGTGTAGTATATGTTTTATAAACATATAGTTCGAGTAAATCCGAGCATAGCGAAGATTTTCTTGTAGTATATATTTTATTAAC
>JAUSPI010000007.1 GCA_030655775.1 Syntrophales bacterium | reverse complement strand
TTTAATAATGAGGAAATTCTGGCGCAGATAGCTGCCCTGACAGGTTAGAGTCTTTATTTTCAACAACTGCGTTTTTTGTGCAGATGTTGGTACCAGTTCAAACAGCAAGATTTAGTTAAGAGTGTAAAGTGAACTAAAGTGTCTAAAGTTGACACGTTCGTAAAAAGTCAGTTTTCTACGCTCAGAACCATTTTGGGGATGCTGACATTGCCTGGCTAAAAATCTAAAAACTCGTGCTAATGCACTCAAACAATTAGATTTTTTTAACGCCAGACACTGCCAGCATCTTTTTCCCAAAATGCTTATATTCGCTATGAAAAGACTTTTCACGAGTGCATCAAAGTTTAAAAACACTCTTTCAGTGCAGCCTGTTTCGAATTTAACCGCGCCGAAGGCGTGTACATTAACTTTAGCTCACTTTAGGCACTTCAAACTTTAGGCACTTTTGGGGTTGCGGCTTTGCCGCTTTATGGAATAGATTGTTGATTACTTACTGCCAAACACTCATCATTACTCAAATTCTATACCATACTTTTCTAATTTCCTCTCAAGAGTAGGCCGCGAGATACCAAGTATTTCGCAGATTTCACCCTTATTCTTGCCGGTTTTCTTTATAACCCGCCTTATATGCTTCTTCTCTATCTCATCTATGGTACAGATTTCAAAATCTTCATCTTTTTCATTTCCTTCGCTTATCCTCTCACTCTGATTTTCTCCTTCTGGAAAGTCCTCCAACAGATCAGGGAAGTCACTTTTTCCGAGAACCTGCCCCTTGGTTATAACAATGGCTCTAACCAGAAGATTCTCCAGCTCCCTGATATTTCCAGGCCAGGTGTATTTCATAAAGATGTCCATCATCTCACGGGATACACCGACAACATTTTTATGTAAATCTCGATTGATTTTTTTGAGGAGATAGTCGATAAGAGGTCTGATATCCTCACCCCTCTTTCTCAGGGGAGGAATGTTAATCGACACAATATTCAGGCGATAATAAAGATCGTCCCTGAATTTACCTTCTCTCACAAGTTTCCTTAGGTCCTTATTGGTAGCAGCGATTATCCTTGCATTAACCTTTACTCTATCTTTCCCGCCAACTCTCTCAAACTCCATTTCCTGCAATACTCTTAAAAGCTTGGCTTGGAGATTTATTGACATCTCGCTGATCTCATCCAAAAAAACTGTGCCGTAACGGGCAAGCTCAAATTTGCCCAATTTCTTACTTATCGCTCCCGTAAAGGAACCCTTCTCATGACCGAAAAGTTCAGATTCAAGGAGAGTATCCACAATGGCTGAGCAGTTTATCGCTATATAAGGCTCACTGCTCGAAGTGCTATTATGTATAACCTTCGCGATCAGTTCCTTGCCAGTTCCACTCTTCCCTTGAATAAGCACTGTTGTTTTGCTCTGAGAAACAATCCCTATGGTTTTAAAAATCTCTCTCATCGCACTGCCTGTACCAATAATATCCCCGACCTTGAAATCCCTGGAAGGTTCCATGAGGAGACCATTTATTTTCCTCTCCATTTCAAGGGTTGTTAATGCCTTCTGAATAGCTATGTCCAGCTCATCAACATCAATAGGTTTGTGAATGTAATCAAAAGCCCCTTCCTTCATTGCCTTAATAGCCGTATCCATATCATGATGAGCGGTAATCATAATCACTTTGGCACTTTCAGCATCCCCTTTCAGATCCTCCAATACAGTAAAACCACTAATGTCCGGTAGTCTTATGTCCAGGATTACAACATCAGGCGAAACCTCAACTACCTTGTTCAACCCATCAGTGCCGGTCAGTGCGGTATGTACTTCATGCCCTTCTTCAGTCAAATATAGCTTGAGGGTCTCACATATAGAACTGTCATCATCAACTACAAGAACTTTCGACATGCCACCACTCCCTAAATATGGTGATTGTAAGTTTCTATCGGCTAAAACCGTACAGACTGAGAGGCATAAAGGAATCAAACGATAAAGAGGGGCTCGATGGTCTCATCGGCTTTTTACGGGCTTACGCCTGAATCTCCAATCCTTCTCCCGTCTCCTCACTGAAAATCGGAAATGTTATGCGAACTGTTGTTCCTTTCCCCTTTTCACTTATGACCTCTACCGTTCCCTGGTGCAGATCAACAATCTTCTTAACCTGGGTTAACCCGAGACCGGTACCGTATTTCTTATTCGTAAAAAATGGGTTGAATATATGGTGAAGGTCTTCGTTATCAATGCCACAACCATTATCCTTGACTTCAATAACAAGAAATTTGTTTTTATTTTTAACCAGTTCCGTCGATATTAAGAGTTTTCCCCGATCCTCCATTGCATCAATAGCATTGAGATAGATATTTAAAAATGCCTCCTCCAACATAGCCGAATCAAATTTTATAAGCGGAATTTCTTTATCATATGTACTCTGGATACTTATCTTTTTATCAGTTATTTCCTTTTCAGCCATTGCCAGAGATTCTTTAAGAGCTTTATTGATATCAGCAGGCTCCAATTTAGCTTCTCCAGGCCTGGCAAAAATAAGGATATCTCTTACCAGCTTCTCCAGGTGCTCAACCTCTTTCTGGGCAATCTCAAATCTTTTCAAATCATTTCCTGAAGGTTTCAGCCTTTTTTCCAGAATTTGAAGGCTCATCTTGATAGAAGAAAGCGGGTTCCTGACTTCGTGTGCAACACCGGCGGACAGCTGTCCCACAGCAGCAAGCTTCTGGCTCTCATAGAATTTTTTTTCAAGGTTCTTGAACTCGGTAATGTCCCGTTGAACAACAACATACCGGTCAGTGCCTTTAATCGGCCCGGAGGTCAACAATAAATTTCTCACCGAACCATCCTCTTTTTTTATCTCGATCTCGAAAGGTTTATATGTTCCTCTCTTTATCTCTTTCCATTTTTCAAGCATGGAATCTCTGTGTTCCGGGGCAACAAATTCCGTAAAGTGTTTACCCTTGACATGCTGAAGGGCAGATCCGTTTTTTCCTCCCTTTGCCCGGCTGACATAATCGATACCCCCCTCACTGTTGAAGGCAAATACCCGATCGGGGGAACTGTCCAATATAGACTGGAGATAATTGTAAAGTTCTTCCATCTCATTTCTTAATCTGACATTTTTATCCAGCTCATTTTCGAGAGTCTCGGCATACTCCTTCAATCTGATTTCCATCTCCTTCTCTCCAGAGACATCCTGAAGGGTCTCAATGGCCGCGATGACCTCCCCCTTTTCATCATATATCGGGGCCGCCAGAAAATAGAGGTGCCTGTCTTTACCACCTAAGTCCTTAAAGAAATCCCTCGCTTCATAAGCGCCCTTTACTACCTCCGACTCCTGTACCATCTTACTACCATAATACTTTGTCAATCCTTCAATATCACTATCAACAATCAGATCAGCTATAACAGGCCTCTTCTCCGCATAGAATGGAACATATTGCCTGTCCGTGCCTATCATCTCATTGCCGTCAAAATCGGTCAACTCAGTACAGGCCTTGTTCCAAAGGATGATCTTGTGCTCCCTGTCCAGGACAAATGTCGGTATGGGAGACCCTTCTATGATTCCTTCAATGGTCTTCTTCTCCCTGGCAAGCTTTTCCTGCCAGATACTCTTTTCCTTCAGGTGTTTCACTTCCTCCTCGAGACGCAGCCGCTTTCTCCCTGAATTAACCACAAATATGCTTCCGATAATAACGGTAGCAATCAACCCGGCAGCTACAGCCATGACATTGAGAAAAGTTTTACGTAAAAGTGAAATTACCACATCATGAGGAGAACTGACAGCAATCGCCCATTTCCGTGATTCAAGATTAACCCGGGCATAGGCCACAACACTCTTTTCAACACTGCCTCCATCTCCTATCAGCAAATATTCACCGTATCCCCCTTCACCTTTCAGTAAAACATCTTTCAGGGAAGCTGTTCCCTCAGACTTCGCACCTTCGAGTATCCCGACATCCTTTCCTATAAATTCAGCATCGGGGTGAACAAGTATTGTGCCTCTATCATCCACCATCCAGGAATAGCAAGACACCTCACACTTGACCGGCCTGATATACCGATCAATTATTGTAGAAAGAGAAAGGGCAGCAAAAACCACACCGGAAAACTCATTATCTGAATCATATCCGGGAACAGCAATAATAATGGACTTAGATATGTTTTCCATGTCCTTACCTTTTTTCTCACCCATCGGTAACGGATCGCTTATATATGGAATTCCTGTTTCCTTTACCTCCTGAAAATAGCGGGAAAATTCAAAACTGTTATCCTTTATTCCTTTCATGTAAGAAGTTGGGTAAGTGCCTATGGCCACTCCATCTTTATCTTCTATGGCTATAAAATTAACCTTCCCTTCCAAATCACTATGAAATACCTTCATGCTCTGGAGTGTGGCTTCCGGCATAGTTCCTTTAACACATGGGAGCTTGGACAGATTTATCATACTTTTTTCGATGCCAACAATGAGATCCTCTATTCCGGTAGCTGTCCCACTGGCAATAACCAATTGCTGCTTACTGTACTGCTCCACCATTTCTTTTTCCCTTGCATTGTTGATGACCAGAGCAAACAGGACAATCATGAAAACAACAGCTAAAGTGGCCAGCCAGATGGAGAGCGTTGAATTGATTTTAAAACGCTTATTTTTATCGCTGGACCGGGTTTTCTGCATAGTCAATTACTCCTTTCTTTGGCCTTTCTCTTTATGCTTTTTAACAGCCATCAATATATAAACACCGACAGCAGCACCCAACGAAATAAGAAGCTTGGTTAATCCACTTTCAATACCAATAATCTTGTCACAGATAAGCCAAACGACCAGATAGGTTACAGCGGTCAATACTTCCTGTATCATTTTACCCTTTCACAACCTGAAATCAAAGTTCCAGAGCCTTCATCCATTCTCTCACGAATAAACTTATATAGGTCTTGCATATTATCGTTCCAACCAAAATATTTCAATAAAAATATACTGATATATAAGCTAATTTTAAACTTCGTTAAATTCACAGATTGCAATTTAACAAGACGTTAAACTATACTTTTTAGAAGAATATCAAGCACAGAAACCCAAAATTTAAATTATACGAACGTTTATGCTATGTTAAAGCAGAAACCTCAATCCATAATAAAGTGGCATAACTGTTGCAATATCCCCTTCCAGTTCTCAAATATTTCCCCTTTTTCAGAAACGCTCTTTATGCTATAAAGATGAAAGGGGAAGATAAAAACTAATTAACAATGAAAGGAGAATAAAAATGTTTCAGAAACTAAAAAAGATGTTATTAATCCCCCTTACAACAACGGCTGTCCTGCTGCTATCTTCACCAGTAGCCTTTGCTTCGGAAGTACTCCCCACCGGTGACTCGTACGTAAAAGTTGCGTTCGCTGTAGGCGCCATGCTTGCCGCTGGTTTTGCTATCGGAATGGGTGCAATTGGCGCGGGTATGGGAATAGGTCAGGCCGCTAACGGAGCATGTACAGCAGTTGGGAGAAACCCCGGAGTTCAGGGAAAGATACTGATGACGATGCTTGTTGGTATGGCCATGGCAGAATCGATCGCCATATATGCCCTCGTTGTCTCGCTTGTTCTCCTTTATGCAAACCCCTACATGAGCTATTTTATTGGATAGGATCAGACAATCCACTTCAAAAACACAGCTAGGGGGGAAATGATAATGTCAGAAACTAAAAAAGTAAAGCAGTTATTCACTGTAGGGAGGATCTTCTTCCTGCTTATCGTAATCCCCTTATCACTCATGGCCCTTCTTATAGCCAATGGCATATTCAAAGTGGGAGAAACAACGAGACAGCGGGCAACTGCAGCCTTAGACGAAAAATCCCAAAATGAGATAAGGGTACGTGCCATCAATACGGCTGAAGACGTTGCCAAGTTCCTTGGGGAGAGAAGGAATGATCTTATGATTGCAACGATTATTCCGGCAACCGATTCTGCATACAATGAGTTCATAAGCAAGAAGAAGAGTTACATATGGATAAGGGAAGCTAAAAAAGTTCGCAAGGTTCTGGTCCCTCTCTACACCGAGATGTCTCTGATTGACAGAACTGGTGAAGAATTGATAAAAATCACTAACGGAAAGATAGTGCCAAAATCAAAGCTGACAAACGTGAGTAATCCTGCAAACACAACTTACAAATCTGAGGATTATTTTGTCAAGACCAGGAATCTCAAGAAAGGGGAAGCTTACATTTCTCACGTCACAGGCTGGTATGTAGACAGGTCTGATTTTGAGAAGGGAAAGAGGTTCACGGGTATAATTCGTATGGCCACTCCCTTATTTGACGAAAAAGGGTTTGCGGGGATAATTGTCCTTGCTCTTGATGCAAGGCACCTTGCTGAGTTTACCGATCATATTGTGCCGACTCAGTCTGAATATGTTGTCGAAGCAGATGCATCAACCGGCAATTATGCCTATATGGTGGACAACAGAGGATTTATTATTTCTCATCCGAATGACTACCATATAATTGGTCTTCATAGTAATGGTCGTCCTGCCATGCCGCTTACTGAAAAAACCGCAACGGCTCTAACTGAAAAGGGAGAAGAGGTATTAAATCTCAATCTTCTTGGTTTTATAGATAGAGGCATGCCGGAAATTGCAAAGGATGCGGCTGCGGGAAATTCCGGGATTAAAACCTATAAATTCAAAAATAACATAAAATTTGTTGCTTATGCACCAATTAAGTTCTATGCGGAAAGCTATCCAAAGCCTGGCGGATTCGGGTGGATAGGAATGGGAGTAAATGTAGATAAATTCAATACTCTTGCCAGGGCTTACTCCGAGAATGTAGAGAAAGAAGTAAAATCATGGACAACGACAATCGCCATGATAATTGTTATTTCAGTTATTTTACTTTTCCTCATTACTGCAATTCTCGTAAGGGGAATTTCGCGTTCCATAGAAGCGGAAGTACCTGAAGGCGCAGAAAGCGTAAATGATTACTATGAGGATGAGGACGAAGAAGAAGAAAAAGAAGAAGAAAAATAACAAAAAGTAGTAAAAGGCCGGGAGGTTCAACTCCCGGCCTTTTTTGAAGCGTGCTTCTTTCCCTATATCCCAACCACTTATTAACCCAAATTCATGAAGACAAAAATATTCTTATGCAATAACAGTAAGTTAAAGACGGCCAATCTCGTTTTCTGGCACTACATGTTTGAGTGGTCATAGAATCTTTTTCACCATCCGTCCAGGCACAGAAGCAATGTTCAAGGCATCATAGATTACCTTTTGGTGGGGCTCCAGCCGGGATGATTTCCGGATATGGATCACCTTTCCGTCTTTTCTTTTTTGCGTGGTACTGTTCCGAGTATGCATGGACAATCTTTCCCGGATCTTTGACCAACTGTCATGGATGCCCTTCATTCTCAGTTTGAAACGAATCGCATGGAGGATATGGTAGGCAAGCACCGTAATGAACAGGTGGCCATCTGAGCGTCGCTCAATGTGATGGCGTATCGGTCGAAAGCCCAAGTCAGATTTCATACACCGGAAGGCATCCTC
>JAUSPI010000006.1 GCA_030655775.1 Syntrophales bacterium | reverse complement strand
AAGGGGAGGGGGACGTAAGTACTTAAAATGGCGTTGTATCCACCCTCACCCCAGCCCTCTCCCATCAAGGGAGAGGGAGGGTTATGACTTTTTACGAGACTGGCAAGTATTGATGGCCTTGCCGAAAGTCGGGTTCCCTGGCTTTATCTCCTATTGGGATTATGTTATTATACCTTTTGATAACAAAGGCAGAGGCTAAGAATGTTAAAAACGATTACTAAAGAACTGAAGAACCATGCACCATTTACTGTCTTTGGATCAATTGCCGGGCTAATTGTCATGGTGTTATTATATAAAATTCCTTACCGAGCATCATATAACATTTTCTATATATTACATCCTGCCCATGTTGTTTTAAGTGCTATTGTTACAGCGTCTATGTACAGACTTCACATAACCGGTAAGTACAAACTTTTGAGCCTAATCCTGGTAGGCTACTTGGGCTCGGTTGGAATAGCCACACTCAGTGATTCGATAATTCCTTATATAGGAGAAGTCCTGCTCGACCTTCCTAATAGAGGCATCCATATAGGTTTCATCGAAGAATGGTGGTTGGTAAATCCATTAGCTTTTGCAGGTATTGCGATTGCCTATTTCAGACCTGCTACCAAATTCCCTCATACCGGGCATGTATTGTTGAGTACCTGGGCATCTTCATTTCACATTATCATGGCAGTCGGTGGGATATTAAGTGTAAGCTTGATTATTACAGCGTTTATATTTCTGTTTATCTCGGTTTGGATTCCATGTTGTATGAGCGATATTGTGTTTCCACTTCTGTTTGTCGGGGAAAAAGATAAACATGGTAAAACGCCGGAATAGATTGAAGCTCCCCGCAGCAAGCTACGGGAACCTCCGACTGTTAAGGAAATTTGTTCATTTTATTCGCTCGCTAACCCCGCCGCAAGCAGCGGGGAACGAAGTAATTCGAAGAATAATGCACTCGCTGTTCAGTTCAACACTGCAAAAGCGGGCTAATAATTGCTTGTCTGAGTACTGAGGTGGTGATATGTGCTCGGGGAAGAGGGGATTATTTGATGTTTAAAATCATAAATCGATATATCCTGAAGGAAATATCATTTCCATTCTTCATAACGCTGTTTGTATTTACATTCATCCTTATGACGGGGAGAATTCTCCAGCTTATGGATCTCATGGTTAACAAAGGTGTAAGCTTTGTTGATGTATCAAAGATTGTCCTTTTTTTAATGCCGTCATTTCTTGTTTTTACTATACCTACAGCATTTCTGATATCCATACTAATTGGACTGGGAAGACTCTCAGGTGATAACGAGATAACTGTTTTTAGAGCATCAGGGATAAGTTTATACCAGCTTTTATTCCCCATAGCCTTCGCTTCCCTGATTACGTTTATTATGACTGCTGTGGCAACTTTCTTTCTGGTTCCACATAGTAATTATGCCACGAGAAACCTCCTCTTTGATATAGCAAGACAGAAAGCAAGTATAGGTATAAAAGAAAAGGTTTTTAACGATGATTTCAAAGATCTTGTCCTGTATGCGGAAAAGGTTCCGGTTCATGGAAACTTTATGGAAGGAATTATTGTATTTGATAACCAGTTGAGTCAAGAACCCAATACAATTATTGCCCGAAAGGGTTATCTTGTGTCTGATCCGAATACACTGACTGTGGTTTTAAGGCTCGAAAACGGCAGTACCCACACTGTAGATAAAAACCTGAAAAGTTATAAGAAAATGGACTTCAGCACCTACGATGTTAATCTTAACCTGAAAATGGCTGATGCAGGAGAAGAGGAAGCAACAGCGAAAAAAAGTAAAGAAATGACCGTCTGGGAGCTGTCTGAAGAGATCAAAAGTTCGGGTTTAAAAGAGACAGTGATAAGAGAACTTGCCATTGAGTTTCACAAAAAGCTTTCAATTCCTCTCTCCTGTGTAATTTTTGGAATTCTGGGAATTCCTCTTGGGATAAGAGAAAGTAGGTCAGGGAAATCAGCAGGATTTACCGTTGGCCTTTTTGTTGCCCTGATCTATTACATGTTGCAGTTGTGCGGTGAGGGCCTGGGAGAAACCGGCAAACTTCCTCCCGCGATAGGGGTGTGGGCACCAAATGTAATCTTTGGAGCAGCTGGAATCTATATATTTATCCTGGCTGCACAAGAAAAACTGCCAGACTTTGGCGGTTATAATGATATATTGAAAAAATTAGTTGCAAACTGGAAAGGCCGGCGATCATGAGCATACTTGACCGATATATATCGAAAGAATACATCAGGATATTCTTCCTTGTGGTTGCATCATTTTTATCACTCTATCTTATTATCGATTTTTTTGAGAAGATAAGAATGTTCCTGAGTAACAGTGCTTCATTTTACCAGATAGCGTCTTATTTTTTCTTCAAAGTCCCGATGATCATATCTCAGACTATGCCGGCTGCAGTCCTCTTAGCCGCTCTTTTGACTTTTGGGACGCTCTCAAAACATAGCGAAATTGTTGCTATGAAGGCAAATGGAGTGAGCCTTTATAAAACGTCACTTCCCGTAATAATAATCTCTGTCATGGTTTGCATTTTTACTTTCCTTTTTAATGAATTTATTACCCCGTATGCCAACCAGAAGGCTGAATATATTAAACTTGTTGAAGTACAGAAGCGCAAGAAGCTGGGTTCTTTCAAGCAGAACCAGATGTGGTATAGGAGCAAGGATGCCATCTATAACTTCAATATATTTGATCCTGTTACCAATACACTAAAGGGGATTACCATCAACTATCTGGATCGTAATTTCGAACCGTCAATGAGGATCGATGCAAAAGAGGCAAAATGGGAAAATGGAAAATGGGTATTTCGTGATCTTCTCATTACAAGATTTCCTCCCGAAGGTTTTTCTGTTCTTGAGCGTGTTACTTCGAAAATTATAAGCCTTCCTGAAAAACCCTCGGATTTTAAGGTTGTTCAGAAGGATGCTGAAGAGATGGGTTATTTGGAATTAAAAAATTACGTAAAAAAGATCCAGCTTGAAGGGTACGATGCCACACGATATATGGCTGACCTGCATGGCAAGATAGCCTTTCCAATAATAAGCATTATTCTTGCTATAATAGGAATTTCTTTTTCTTTGAGGTCGGAGCGGAGTGGAGGTATTACTCAAAGTATCGGTGCTGGTATTGTGATAGGCTTTTCTTACTGGGTAGTTTTTGCCTTTGCACTATCCCTGGGGCGTTCCGGAACACTGCCACCACTTTTGGGTGCATGGCTTGCAAATATCATCTTTGGTTCTGCAGCGTCTGTGATGTTTTTTAGGGTAAAGACATAATGTGGCAGGGCTATAGCCCTGCCACATTGTTTTTTTGCGAGTGCGTCAACTTTTAGCCTCAAACTGAATCCTGACGGCTGAATGCTGACCGCTGATTTTTTACGTCCCCATCTCCCAGGAGTTGAGATATTTCTCCTGCTCTTCTGTAAGGGTATCTATCTTTACTCCCATGGATTTTAGTTTCAGCCTTGCGATCTCTTTGTCGATATCTTCAGGGACGCCGTATACCTTGTTTTCCAGATTTCCCGCGTTTTTCACGAGGTATTCTACCGCAAGGGCCTGATTGGCAAAACTCATGTCCATAACGCTGGAAGGATGTCCCTCTGCGGCCGCAAGATTTACCAGTCTTCCTTCACCCAGGAGACATATCTTCTTCCCATCTGACAGGGTATATTCATCGATATGTTTTCTGATTTTCCTGGTACCCGTTGAAATCTCTTTCAGACCCTCAATATCCAGTTCAACATTGAAATGTCCCGAATTGGAGACAATGGCCCCATCTTTCATTTTCAGGAAATGTTCCTTTCGGATAACATTTATATCTCCTGTGAGGGTACAGAAAAAATCGCCAATCTCTGCAGCATCGGCAATCGGCATAACCCTGTAGCCATCCATGATAGCTTCAAGTGCCCGCAGTGGATTTACCTCAGTTACGACAACATTTGCACCCATTCCGGAAGCCCTCATAGCGACTCCTTTTGAACACCACCCATAGCCGCATGCTACAAATACTGAACCTGCTATAAGCCGGTTCGTTGCCCTGATGATACCGTCAATTGTGCTCTGACCAGTGCCGTATCTATTGTCAAACATATATTTCGTACTGGCGTCATTGACGGCGATCAAGGGAAAGCGAAGAACCCCCTTGTCGGCCATTGCCTTTAATCTTATTACACCGGTGGTGGTCTCTTCCGTTCCTCCTATGATCTCTTCTATGAGGTCCTGACGTTTGGAATGTATCGTTGACACCAGATCGGCGCCATCATCCATCGTTACTGTTGGTTTTGTGTCAAGTACTGAGTTGATATGCTTATAGTAAGTATCGGTGTCCTCACCATTTATCGCATGAACAGGGATATCATGATATTTAACCAGATATGCGGTCACATAATCCTGGGTACTGAGAGGATTTGATGCACAGAGCGAAATCTCGGCACCACCCGCTTTGAGAGTTTCCACGAGGCTTGCCGTCTCGGTGGTAACATGGAGGCAGGTGCCAAGCCTTACCCCTTTTAACGGTTTTTCTTTTTGGAATCTTTCTTTGATAATATTCAAAACGGGCATGCTTTTATTGGCCCATTCAACACTCAATTTTCCCTCTTCGGCAAGGTTGATGTCCTTGATGTCGAACTCCATTCTCTTCTCCTGATCTCGTTAGTTTTATATTAAAATCCCCCCATCCCCCCTTTGGTAAAGGGGGCAAGGGGGGATTTTTTAGGTGTCAGCTATTTAACACCTGCTGCTTCTTTTACTTCATCTATTTTATCAGTTTTTTCCCAGATATAATCATCCATAAATAAGGTTTTGGGCAATTTTCTGTAAATGTCCCCATTGAGGAGGTCAAAATGTTCAATCATACCTCTGGGAGTTAAATCAAAGACATCTCCTACAACATCGTCAATCTTTCTATCGGGAACGATCCCCGTTCTAAAGGTATCGACATAGATAGACATGGGTCTGGCAACACCGATGGCATAGGCCAGTTGTACCGAACACTTAGTAGCCAGGCCGGCCGCTACAATATTTTTGGCGGCATAGCGGGCGCCGAACGCCGCAGAACAATCTACCTTTTCCGGCGATTTATTGACTACTGAACCTCCACCCAACTGTGCTCCGGGATATCCTCCATAGAACTGAACGACAAGCTTGCGGCCTGTAACCCCTGAATCAGCCGCACTACAGGAATTGGTCGCCTGCCATTCACCTGTGGGATTGAACAGAAATTCTGTATCGTTATCCACCCATTTACCAAGGCTATTGAAAGCTATTTCTTTGGCCTGTGCCTCTATACTGTCTTTGAAACTGTCCGGAACCTGGCGATAATCGATGGCATTGGACATTAGAACCTTTGAAACCCTTTTTGGCACACCATCGTCACCATAATTTACAGTTACCTGACCTTTACCATCAGGGGCGAATACGGGATTTCCGCAATTCTCAAATGCCCTCATCATCTTGCTTACCAGAACATAGGTCAGAGGTAGTAATTCAGGGGTCTCATTGATGGCAAATCCGTACATAATACCCTGGTCTCCTGCGCCTATTTCCTTATATTTGCCCAGATCGGCCCTCGTGCCGATGTTGATGTCGGGAGATTGTGGAATAATAGCATTGAAGATTCCCATGGAATTCCCGTTGAGTCCAACCCTGAAATTGTCGTAACCAAGGGACAGCACCGTCTCACGAACACTTTTTTCTATGTCGACGTAAATCCTCGTGGCCACTTCACCGCCTACGATGCAAAAGCCCTTTCCTAAAAATACTTCAAGACCGCAATGGGGCATGGAATGTATGTCCATCCCGATTTTGTGTTCTTTATCCAGAATGTCGGCTATGATATCCGCCGCAATAGCATCAGCAACTAAATCAGGATGTCCCACCTTGACACTTTCAGCCGTAATATGCATTTTTCTCCTTTTCGTTTCAGTTTTTATTCGCACAATGCAGTCGCAACAGTTTACGATTTTAAATCTCTTAAAGGCTCAGTCCCTTTTCGCATTTGACCACTTTCCGGATTGTTCCGAAGGGGCGACTATGCCACCGGAGATGATGAGCTTGAAGGCTTCTTCCACAGTCATATCCATATTTATCACATCATCTTCAGGCACCATTATATAAAAGCCGGATGTCGGGTTGGGTGTAGTGGGGATAAAGAGATTTATACATTTCTGTGCCGTCTTCGTTTGAACTTCTCCCTTCGCTTCACCTGTCACAAGAGCGATAGCATACATTCCCTTGCGGGGATACTCTACAATAACTACCTTCTTGAAACTCTGGGATTTATCGCTAAAAACGGCATCAACAAGCTGTTTTATCGCCTGATAAATGCTTCTCACGAAGGGGATCTTATTGACAAACCATTCACCCAACCTGACAAGTTTGTTTCCGAGGTAACTTTTGGTAATAAGACCTACAATAAAAATCAATATCAACGTAAATATTACACCAAGTCCCGGTATATGAAAGTTGAGCAATTCGTCAGGTTGAAACCTGGTGGGAATAATCTTCAGAATCTTATCCATTAGATTTGTCATGCCCAAAAGGATATAAACCGTTAATCCTATCGGGATGATAACAGCAATACCGGTCAAAAATGTATTTTTAATCTTTTTTCTCATTTTTTATGTCGTGATACAAAAACCGCAAATTTAAATTATAGAAGCATAGTACACCCAATATGCCGTGTGAGTAGAAAGTCATAACAAAAAGAGACGGGCTTTTCAATAACTATTTACAAAAGAAAGGGGCAGTGTGTATTTACACCCCACCCCTTATGTATAAAGGAAAGAAATCAGAAGTCAGAAGCCAGAATGAAATTGGAACGGATCTTCTGCCGTTTCCTCAACCACTTATTTCCTTAATTTTGTTTTTGTCATCCACATATACACATTTGGGAGACCAGTCTCGTGCGGAATCATTATCCACAATGACAAAGCTTGCTATGATGACTATGTCCCCGCTGGAACACTTCCTGGCCGCAGCCCCATTAAGGCATATAACGCCGGAACCTTTTTCGCCTTTTATAGCATAGGTCGAGAATCTTTCGCCGTTTGACACATTGTAGATATTTACTTTTTCGTATGGGAAAATGTCCGCGGCATTCATGAGCTCTTCATCGATCGTAATACTCCCCTCATAATTGAGATCAGCGTCGGTTACGGTTACCCTGTGGATTTTTGATTTCAGGATGAACCTTTGCATGGTAATTGTTTCCTCCCTTATGGTATTTTGCAACTTTTGCATGTTTTGCAAACGTCTTATTATGACTCTATGTCCAGGGGTTCCCCGAACACATAGTTGTCTATAATCCTTGTTACTCCTACCCGTACTGCCAGTGCTATGACGGCTTCACTTTCAAGATATTCAACGTCATTCATTGTAGTGGTATCACATATCTTTACATAATCAATCTCTGTATGAGGATGTACCTCAATAATTGCTTTTATGTTACTTATTATATTAATCGCCTTCCTTGCCCCGTTGTCATAGAGTTCCTTCGCCGTTTCAAGAGAACGGCTCAGACTGAGGGCAGACTCCCTCTCCTCTTCTTTCAGGTAGGTGTTTCTCGAACTCATGGCAAGGCCATCCGCTTCCCTTATCGTAGGCATTCCCACAACATCTATGTCCATATTGAGGTCTGTTACCATTCGCTTAATCGCAACAAGCTGCTGGAAATCCTTTTTGCCAAAAACCGTTACATGGGGTTTGACAATATTGAAAAGCTTTGCGCAGACCGTTGTCACGCCTCTGAAATGGACCGGTCTCGACAAGCCGCAGAGGTTTTTGGTTACCTTTTCAACATCGACAAATGTCTGATAGTGTTCAGGGTACATCTCACTGTCCGGCGGATAAAATATCACATCTACCCCGACATCCCTGGAGAGTCTTCTATCTTTTTCAATATCTCTTGGATATTGTTCCAAATCCTCCCCCGGGCCAAACTGGGTTGGGTTGACGTATATACTTATAACGAGACAATCCCCCAGTTTTTTACCTTCCTTCATGAGGCTTAAATGGCCATCGTGCAGATAACCCATCGTGGGGACAAAAGCGATTTTCTTTCCGTTTCTCCTGAGTGATTCAGAAAATTCCTGCATCTTTTTTACTGATTCAATAATCTTCATAGTTTTTAAACCCCACAAAAAAAGCCTCACCGTCTGGAACGGAGAGGCTTAGATTCAATATCTTAATAAACAAGCACTTCCAATACCTTCCGTCTCAGTCCGAAACCGGATCCAAGCGACTTGTGTTTCCCTATCAAAAGAGATTCTGCTTGTCAAGAGATTTGTACCGAAAGACTTTACATAACCGTTCAAAAATGTCCAGAGGCAGATCCTTGAACTGAACAACGAGCGCATTATTCTTCATCATATTTTCAAAGCTTTCACTGAAAGGAGTGCATTGCTCAGTTTGCCGAATTCTTCAACCGTTAACGTTTCACCCCTTCTCTTGCTGTCTATGCCTGAAAGTTCAAGGATATCGGCTATATCTTCTTTAGAAGCTTTCAATAAATCTGAGACTTTCAGGTTATTCAGGAGAGTCTTCCTTCGCTTGGAAAAAGCGGTTTTTACCACTGTTGAAAAGAAATCTGGATTCTTTATGTTAAAAAGCGGAGCCTGTCGAACAGTGAACTTCAGCACAGAGGAGTCCACATTCGGTTTTGGATAAAAACAACTGCCAGGTACTGTCATTTCCAGCGAGGGTTTTGCATACATCGAAACAATGACCGAAAGTATGCCATACTCCTTCGTTCCTGGAAATGCAGTTATTCTTTCGGCGACCTCTTTTTGAAACATCAGAATCATTGACGAAATATTATCCCTGAACTCAATCAGGTGGAACAATATCTGTGATGAGATATTGTAGGGTATATTACCGATAACCTTTAACTTCTTTGAAGGATGCTCAGAGTGGGCTGAAGAAAAATCATATTTAAGGACATCTGTCTGAACTATTTCTACGTTAGAATGATTTTTCAGTTCTTCCC
Source organism: Syntrophales bacterium (assembly GCA_030655775.1). Lineage (NCBI taxonomy): Bacteria > Pseudomonadati > Thermodesulfobacteriota > Syntrophia > Syntrophales > Syntrophales bacterium. The sequence continues at coordinate 3,885 of JAUSPI010000006.1, read as the reverse complement.
GCAAGATATCTACCATGTATTTATCTACTTCAAGAGCGATAACCTTTTCTGCCTCCCTTGAGATCATGGCGGTCATTATTCCCAAACCGGAACCTATCTCAACAACAATCTCGCCGCTTTTTATATCGGAGATCATGACGATCTTTTTTGTAATATTGTTATCTATAAGAAATGACTGCCCTAATCTCTTGAGAGGACGAATCCCATGTTTTTTGAGAATATTTTTGGGAGTTGTCATGAAATATCATCTGCCTTCAGTTCTTGTACTTTTTTCTCACTGCCAACACGGCTTTGTGAGTTATAAAATAGGCGGGGATGGCAAAAAGAGGTGCGAGGATGAAGCCTCCTACAAGTAAAGGATAAGCAACATTCCACCCCATATTGATGATGTTATACATAGTGTAGTCGTTTAAGACAAGCTGGCATTGGTTGCCTTTCAGAAGGAATTTCCCCAACTGGTATTCAATTACATATAGAAACGGTATTGTAATTGGATTTGATATGAGACCCGAACCAAGGATGCCGGCTGTAATGTTCTGCCTTAGCAAAATGCCGAAAAGAATAATCAGAATGGTATGAAAGGGAATCGTCGGGGTCACTCCTATAAACACACCGATTGCCGCACCGACGGCGATTTCTCTTGGGTGTCCTTTCAGGCTGATAAATTGTGTGTAAAAATCCTTTAATATTTTTTTCGGATTCATGGCTGCTCACAATAGGTGCTTACTGTCTCGACATCGACAATAGTTTGTTGATATGACAAAATCTTTGTAATTATTGATTAGGAGTGAGCTAAAGTTTAAAGTTAAAAGTGAGCTAAAGTTAATGGTACACGCCTTCGGCGTGGTCAAATTAAAAACAAGTTGCGCTGCGTATTCTTTAACTTTAGGCACTTTAGATCACTTTAGGCACTTTAAACTTTATTCCCGGCGGCCATCTGGAAACGGCGTTCATATCGAATGAATCTCTTTTGCCTGTTTTTAGGAGATTATCGCCAACGACGGCAATCATTGCCGCATTATCGGTACATAAAATTGGAGGGGGAATAAATATCTCAATATCTTTTGCCGTTGCTTCTTCGTAAAATCTCTCCCGCAGACGGCTATTTGCTGCAACCCCTCCGGTAACTACAACGCGGGATACTGAGCAGGACTGTGCAGCTTTCAGAGTTTTTTCAACGAGCACATCAACGATCGCCTCCTGATAACTGGCGACAATATCGGGTATTTCGTCTTCGATAATCGGGGATTCTCTTTTTCTGGTATATGTTAAAAGTGATGTCTTGAGTCCACTAAAACTAAAATCCAGACTGCCTTTCATTGCCCTGGGAAATTTAACGAATTCAGTATTTCCACCTCTGGACAGTCGATCTATTACCACCCCACCAGGATACCCAATATTTAAAAGTTTGGCAGCTTTATCAAAGGCCTCGCCGGCAGCGTCATCTCTGGTCTGTCCCAGAAGACCAAAATCCTGAAAATCTTTAACAAGGTAGATGTTTGTATGTCCACCTGAGACGACGAGCGCGACAAATGGGAAATCCGGTTTCTTATCATTCAGGAATATTGATGCTACATGACCTTCAAGATGATTTACCCCTACAAAGGGTAGGTTCTTTGCGAAGGCTATTGACTTGGCCACTGATATGCCGACGAGAAGGGATCCAACCAGACCGGGTCCTTTAGTGACCGCTATACCTTCAATTTCATCAAGAGACAAATTGGCGTCATCCAGAGCCTGCAGGATAACCGGAATGATAGCTTCTATATGCTTTCGAGATGCAATTTCCGGTACTACTCCGCCATATTTGCTGTGTATATCTATCTGTGAGGCAATGACACTGGACAAAAGAAAACTGCCATTTCTAACAACGGCAGCTGCTGTCTCATCGCAGGAAGACTCTATCCCCAAGACCAACATTATTTACCCTCAGCATATTTTTTCTTCACAAAAGATGGAAAAGAATATATAGCAAATATAATTGTTTGTAAACAGAGATTTAGGTTAGTTTAAGATAACAATAAGTGTGGAGGAGCAAAGAATAGAAAATGGAGATAGAAACTGATTTTCTGGTTATAGGTAGTGGAATTGCGGGACTTAGCTTTGCGATTAAGATGGCTGATCTCGGAACTGTTGCTATTGTTACTAAAAAAGAGAAAATAGAATCCAACACGAATTTAGCCCAGGGTGGGATAGCTGCCGTTATGGATAAGACGGACAAATTTGAAAATCACATAAATGATACCCTCACTTGCGGGGCAGGTCTTACCAAAGAAGATGTGGCAAAATTTGTAGTAACGAATGCCCCTGAGAGAATTAAAGAGTTGGTCAAATGGGGGGTAAAATTTACAAAAGCAAAGAAAGGCAGTTCCACTGTCTATGATCTCGGACGGGAGGGCGGACATTCCCGGAGAAGGATTTTGCACGCAAAGGACATTACCGGCCAGGAGGTGGAGAGGGCTCTTGTTGAAAAAGCGGGTTCTAAAAAAAACGTAAAAATTTATGAAGACTTTTTTGCAATAGACCTTATCCTGAAATCAAAAGTGTTGGGTAGAAAAAAAGGCGAAAAGGATCAATGTCTTGGAGCTTATGTCTTTGATGTAAATAGCAACAAAGTATATACTTTTAAAGCAAAATATGTACTTCTTGCTACCGGAGGCGCAGGGAGGGTATATCTGCATACCACAAATCCCGGTATTTCAACGGGCGACGGTATAGCGATGGCTTACCGGGCCGGAGTGAAAATTGCTAACATGGAATTCATCCAGTTCCATCCCACCAGTCTCTATCACCCGGAGGCAAAATCATTCCTCATCAGTGAGGCTGTGAGGGGAGAGAGCGCCGTTCTAAAGTTAATGGACGGGTCGACGTTTATGGAAAAATATCACCCGATGAAGAGTCTCGCTCCGAGGGATATTGTCGCCAAAGCCATTGATACAGAGCTTAAAAAATCGGGTAATGAATATGTCCTCTTGGACATTACACATAAAGATAAGGATTTTCTCATCAAGAGATTTCCTAACATATACAGTGAATGCCTTAATTTTGGGATAGATATTTCGAAGGATCCAATTCCGGTTGTTCCTGCCGCACATTACCTCTGCGGCGGGGTAGTAGTGAATCAATTCGGGGAAACTAATGTTGACAGACTGTTTGCATGTGGTGAGGTTGCCTGTACCGGTCTTCATGGTGCCAATCGTTTGGCGAGCAATTCCCTTTTAGAAGGAGTGGTATTTGCGCACAGTTCGTTTATGAAGATAACGGAGCTGTTCCCGGGAATAGAGGACGATGTTATTTCTGTGCCTCCCTGGGACACGAGGGGTGCAACGGAGAGTGATGAATCGATAGTCGTATCTCATAATTGGGATGAGATACGGAGATTCATGTGGGATTACGTGGGGATCGTAAGATCGAATAAAAGACTGGAACGGGCAAAACGGAGGATAGATCTTCTTAAACGGGAAATTAATGAATATTACTGGAACTTTATTATAAGCACAGATTTGCTGGAACTCAGGAACATTGCAACGGTGGCAAAGCTGATTATAAAGTGTGCAATATTGAGGAAGGAAAGCCGGGGTTTGCACTATAACATTGACTATCCGGAAAGAGATGACAAAAACTGGCTTAAGGATACAATAGTAAGGAAAATTTCGCAGAAAGATACCCGAACTGATATTTGAGATTTATGGTTCTTCTCCAATTTAGTTGGAGAAGAGGGGTCAAGGATTCAAGGGTTTGTTTTTTAGAGACTTTATCAGCACCTTTAACGTTCTTTTGCTTTCTGCTATATCTTTTTTTAATTTACCCAATACACCTTTTTCAATTAAATCCAAATCCCCTGCTGATAATATTTGCGTTTCCAGTTCGCAAACAGAACCATAA
>JAUSPI010000005.1 GCA_030655775.1 Syntrophales bacterium | reverse complement strand
CCGGAAGCCGCATGCCCCGGCCGATTTCCTGCCGCTTCTTTATTGCGGATGTCGAATTACTGAGTGTGCATATCTGAAACACATTCGGGTTGTCCCAGCCTTCGCGAAGCGCAGAGTGTGAAAAGATGAATTTCAGCGGATTATCAAGACTCAGGAGACGCTCTTTGTCTCTCATTATGAGATTGTAGGTATCCTCATCTTTCGCGGCATTTCCGGTTGTATCTGTGAATTTCCCTTTGTCGCCCTTTTTATCTTTTGAAAAATATCCATTATGTACTGTGCCGGCGGGGAGAATCTCTTTATTAAAGAGCGTGCGGTATTCTCCGGCAACTTCGGTATATAAATCCTCAAACCATTCGGCATAGGGGCCGTTTACGTAACCACTGTCGGTATATACACGATAATTCGCAACCCTATCGATGAAAAACAGGGAAAGGACCTTGATCCCCATATCCTTAACCTGTGCCTCTTTTTCGAAGTGTGCCTTTACTGTTTCGCGTAGCTGTTCTCTGATAATATCATCCCGGAAACCACCCTGTTCTTCTCCAAGGCTGAGTCGGATTCCATTGGAGAATTTCACATATTCCATACCCGGTCGCGCATTGATTTCAGTAACAATAAAACCATTCCGGTACATTTCCCGTTCATTAGATTTCATAAACAGGTCATCATCCTGTTTGACCGTGACTTTCGAAGTTTTAGGTCCATCACCAGATTGTTTATGGATAGTCAGGGTAGCGGCAAACCTGCCGTTTCTGTTTGTAATTGAATTGACCTTGATAAATGCCGAGTTGGCATTGTTTTCGGCAAGGACGGGCGCAACGGATATCTTCTTCACCAGGCGCATCTGAAAGGCATCGATCGGATTAACTTGATAGATAAGGTTATACCGGTCTCTGTGGGTCGCGGAATATCGCAGGGTGCAGAGGGGGCGTAAAGAGTCTATCGCTTCCTTTGCTATGGCACTTTCCATATTCTGCGGCTCGTCCATAATTACGATGGGATTGGTGGCCTGTATGAATTCTATGGGTCGCCTGCCTCCCATTTTATCGCGAAGGTCATGGATAATATTGTTTGCTTTCTTGTTGAAGGAATCGATGTTGATGATCATGACCTGCATCTGGTTGGCAGCGGCAAACCCGCGAAGCGCGTTCACTCTCCTTGAATCGTATACGAAATGATCAAAGGGGATATTGTTGTAGAGATCCTGGAAATGTTCCTTCATCATGTCGATTGATTTCAGGACCCCTTCCCGTATGGCCACCGAGGGAACCACGATAATGAACTTCTTGAACCCGTATTTATCATTCAATTCAAAAATGGTGCGCAGATAGACATAGGTCTTGCCGGTGCCGGTTTCCATTTCAACGGCAAAGTTCATCCCTTGTGTTTCAATGTCGGTCTGGCGGGCAATGTTGTTTCGTCGTTGGACCTTGTTTAGATTATCAGTAACCTCATTTTTCATCAGTGCAATGTTATTGCCGATTCCAAGGTGAGTAAGGGCCTGAGAAACGTTCATAAAACTTTCCTCAACAGTAAGTTCAAACGAACCCTTGCTCAGCGGCTGGCCGTCGAACAGATCAACCACCGCCTGTATTCCCTCAAGTTGATACTGCTGCTTAGCGTCAAATTTAAATTTCATCATCACACTGTCCTGAAGCTTTCAACATCAGAGGTTTTCATTATCTGCACGGCATTTGTTTTTAGCTGGTCGTTGCCCTCAAATCCCGAATCCAGGCAGACGACTCTCTGCGGCTCCATCTTCGCGATTGCGCGGATAAGCTCTTTGGTCAAATTCATTTCAAGGCAGATGAGGAGAGCACCTTCAGCGACGGAATAAACTTTTTTGCCTTCAAGGGTAAGTGTTTCTAAAGGCGTAGTCAGTTCAAAGCCCGATTTAAGAAGAATCTCATAGAGGATATCATCTTCTTTACTGTTCGGGTCGATGTGGTCAATGGCAAATTCGAGTTGTTCATGAATGGGTTTGTCATCAACAGCGCCGTCCCATATCTTGAAATTGGATTTGTCGAGCTTGAAGACCTTGAATCCTAAATCCTGTTTTGTCTCTTTAAAAGCGAGGGTGCCTTCTTTTTCTTTGTTGATTTGCTTTATAACCCGGCGGATGCGTTCTTTGCCGATGTCCGATATGGTTTTGTAACCAGCGTTGTGGGCTTCGGAATTTTCGTCAGTAGGTTCTGGTAATTGCACCATGATGAACTTGCGATTGCCGCCATCTTCTTTATTTAGATCCAAGACAGCATGAGTAGTGGTGCAGGAGCCAGAGAAGAAATCAAGGATGATGTCTTTTCCACTCCCGAAAGCCAGCATTCGCTTTATCAATGCAGTGGGTTTGGGATTGTCAAATATTTTTTTCTTATCGAAAAGAGCCCGAACCTCCTTTGAGCTTGATATTGGTAAATCAAACCAGATATCGTTGAGTAAGGTAGAATCAGTTGGAGGAACGTAATGTTCAGGTTTGCTATTCGATGAGAGACGAAGAAAATCTAAATCGTCACCATCATCAAATTTTCTCGTATAATACTCATCTATCTGTTCTTGTGTGATGGATTCTTCCGCTACATTCAGTTCAAGTAATAATTTTTTGTAGTTCTCAATAGCGGCAAAACTTCTTTCTTTACCCCAACGCCATTGGCCACTACTTGGTATAATTCCGAACAGTTCGTATCTCATGGTTGGTCTCTCAGTACCCCGCCAATGATTGTTCCATGAACCTTGTTTAACCTCATCAAGTCTTCTTAGTTGCTTTGGAAATCGATAATCGGAACGTTTAGAATAGATGATAATTCGTTCAAATCCACTTCCGAGTTTATCCCATGTCTCAAACTGTGCTTGAACTGACTTTGCTCCCCTTCTAATTACGCATTCATTTCGATAGTTTTCCTCGCCAAAAACTTCATCACATATCTTACGCAGATTATATACTTCATTATCATCAATACTGATAAATATAACTCCATCTTCCCTCAACAGATTTTTCGCCAGAAACAACCTCGGATACATCATATTCAACCACTTGGAATGAAACCGGCCATCTGTCTCTGTATTGGTTGAAAACTTTCTCCCCTCATCGTCCACCTGCCCGGTATAGGCCAGGTAGGTCTCCAGAGATTCCGAATATTTATCAGGATAGATAAACTCATTTCCGGTGTTGTAGGGCGGATCGATATAGATCATCTTGACCTTGCCGTAATAGGACTTCTGCAGCAGTTTGAGCACTTCCAGATTATCGCCTTCAATAAAGAGGTTCTCCGTTGTGTCAAAGTCAACGCTCTCTTCCCTGCAAGGTTTCAGTGTCCCGATGCTGGGTTCCTGAATGACTTTGAAACAGTCGCGTTTTCCCGGCCATGTCATGCCGAAACGTTCTTCTCCCTCATCTATCTCATCGCCGAGGGTCAAACGTAGCTTTTCGAAGTCGACTTTGCCTTCCGTGAGTACCTCCGGGAACAGCTCTTTTAGTTTTGCTTTCTGCTCATCGGTGATGTTTTTGCTCTTAAGATCGAGTTTTTCGATATTCGCCATAGTCTTCTCCTATGTTACCTTCCATTGAATGGTAAATAGTTTCTCGGTGGTCACGTTCTGCTTGAGATTTTTTTCAATTCTATCTATCAGTTCATCTTTCTGTTTTTCTATCTCTCTTCCGGCAATGTCGTACTCGCGCCACGCGGCATCCCGCTTCTTTTCCAGATCGCGGATCTTTTTCTGTGCAGCCAGTTTATCCGGGAGGTTGTGGGCAGTGCGGGCATTTCGCTTGTATTCCTTAATCTGATCATCAAACTCTTTGAGAA
>JAUSPI010000004.1 GCA_030655775.1 Syntrophales bacterium | reverse complement strand
ATCTTCCCGTTCACCACGTGAACCCCTGTCACTTACCGTTATAATTCCTGCAGTAATCAATATATTCCCTAAAGCGGCAGAGCCGCAACCCCAAAAGTACCTAAAGTTTGAAGTGCCTAAAGTGAGCTAAAGTTAATGTACACGCCTTCGGCGCGGTTAAATTTGAAACAGGCTACGCTGAAAGCGCATTTTTTAACTTTAGGTACTTTAGCTCACTTTACACTTTTAACTAAATCTTGTTGTTTGAACTGATGCCAACATCTGCACAAAAAACGTAGATGTTGTGGACAAAGAGTCTATTCTTCCTTTTTGTATTCAGCCACTATCTTTTCGGCAATAACCGGGGGAACTTCTTCATAATGGGAGGTCTGATAAGTAAAGGTTCCTCTCCCGCTTGTCATTGATCTCAGATCGGGTGCATATGCTAAAATTTCTGCCAGAGGCACCTGTCCTTTTATTATCTGATTAGATCCACGGGTATCCATGCCCAGTACCCTGCCGCGCCTGCCGTTTAAATCTCCTATTACATCCCCCATATATTCATTAGGGATTTCTATCTCTAAATCTACTATTGGTTCAAGAAGCGTTGGTTGACAGTTCATCACACCTTTTTTAAATCCCATTGAGCCCGCTATCTTAAAAGCCATTTCAGAGGAATCCACGGTATGGAAGGAACCATCGTAGATAGTAACCTTTATATCCACAACGGGATAGCCTGCAAGAACTCCCCCTGCCATGGCCTCCACAATACCTTTTTCGACCGCGGGTATATACTGCTTCGGGATAGCGCCGCCCACGATCCTGTCTGCGAATTCGAACCCTTCACCCTTGGAGAGAGGTTCGATCTCCAACCAGGTGTCTGCATACTGACCTCTTCCTCCTGATTGTTTTTTATATTTTCCCTGAACCTGAGTCTTTCCTTTAATAGTTTCCCTGTAAGGCACCTTTGGTACGGTTAGATTAACCTCTACACCGAATTTCCTCTTCAGTTTTTCAATCGCAACCTCTATGTGAACCTGTCCCATACCCGAGAGTATAATCTCTCTGGTTTGAGCATCTCTCCGAGTGGAAAGAGCGGGGTCTTCTTCAAGAAGTCTGTTGAGGGAAGTTGTTATCTTTTCTTCATCTCCCTTTGATTTCGGTTGGACTGCAAAGGACATTATAGGTGGCTGGGGTGATATACTTTCGAAAACTATTGGTGACTTCTGATCGCATATAGTATCCCCCGTAAATGTCTCTTTCAGTTTGGCTGCGGCGGCTATATCTCCGGGTATCAGCAATTCAGCAGGCTTCTGGGTTTTCCCTTCCAGAAAGAAGACATTTCCAAACTTTTCACTTGATTTTTGTTTTGGGTTATAGAAGCTGGAATCTGAATTTGCCGTTCCGGAATATACCCGAAACAGCGTGAGCCTGCCGGCATATGGATCGGCGATTGTCTTAAATACCATTCCTGAAAATGGAGCATTTTCTTCCGGTAATCGTTCTTCAATGTCCTCCGTACCCGGCTTTTTCCCCACAGCCGGTCCGCGATCAACAGGAGAAGGAAGGCAATTTACAATCATATCAATAAGAGGACTGACACCGATGTTCTTTGTGGCGGACCCGCATATTACAGGGACCAGGTCACCGGACATTACACCTTTTCTCAAGCCGGATTTCAGGTCGTCGATGCTGAGTTCCCCGTCTTCTAAATATTTGTTCATCAATTCATCATCACTCTCAGCTATATCCTCAACCATTATTTCTCTGTAACTGTCGGCATCTTCCAGCATATCCTCCGAAATGTCTTCGGTGTTGAATTTTCCTTCGGAACCGTCAAAGATCAGGGCCTTCATGTTTATAAGGTCTACTATTCCTTTAAATGAATCTTCTGCCCCTATAGGAATGAAAACTGGGGTAGGTTTCTTATCCAGAACACTTTTGACACTGTCAACAGCGCTGAAAAAATCGGCACGCTCCCTGTCCATTTTATTTACATATATGATCCTGGGAAGTTTAAACTCATCGGCGTATTCCCATACCTTTTCTGTCTGAAATTCTACTCCTCCGACGGCATCTATCAGAATAAGAGCGCCATCAGTAGCACGAAGGCAGTTTTTAATATCGAAGACGAAATTTGAATCACCGGGGGTATCCAATATGTTTATCCTGTACTTTCCCCAATTTATAAAATTTAAGGCTGCACTTATCGATATGTGCTTCTTCTGTTCCTCCGGTTCAAAATCCATGCAGGATGTACCGTCATCGACTCTTCCCAGCCTGTCTGATTTACCGGTAACAAAAAGAAATGATTCACAGAGTGAAGTTTTTCCTGTTCCTCCATGTCCAACTATTGCGATATTTCTTAGCGATTTAGATTGATACTTTGCCATAGAAACTCCTTTCAGTCAGTCGGTATTTGGAAATATAGTGTAAAAGTAATTTTGTTATACTTATTTGCTATACATTTTCAATGTCTGAAGATTGCGTCTACCTTAAGAATTATAGCTTGTCAAGCATATAAATACTATCACTGATTGCTGAAAATAAAACGCTGACAAAACCCTTGACCGAGAGTGGACCCCGAAAGCCCTGCTTTACAGGTAGGAGTAAAAAATGCAATATCAAACGAACATATTTCTTACCGTGAAGCCCAGCATAGACCGAGAGCTTTGAAAAATGCCCTCTTTCTGTCATTCCCGCGAAAGCGGGAATCTATAACTAATTGAGAATACTGGATTCCCGTTTTCACGGGAATGAGTGCGCCTGGGAGCAGGCGCGATTTAGGAGGTGAAAGTCCTCCTCCGGGATTATGCCCGATTCCGGTAGCCGAAGGTAACTGCGTCGCTGTGAGGCG
>JAUSPI010000003.1 GCA_030655775.1 Syntrophales bacterium | reverse complement strand
TTAAAGCAATCTTAGCTTGGAAAATAGATCAAAGGAGGGAAAAGAATTAAATGAACTATATGGATTTCTTAAACCATGGATTGATAGGAATTAAATGAACTATATCTGGTAACATAACTATACTCGCAACATAACTGCTATGTACGTAACACCGGGTGCTTGACTGATATTTGATAACCGGTCATTATCTATCTGTTGTTTCTTTTCTTCGGAAAATAGATATACTGTCCCAGGAATTTCCCGGAATTTGATGACGAGAGACAGGTGATGATGTCGGAAGATCCAAAAAACGATCACCGTGAGCTTATTGCTGCCATTCTACGTAAATGGCACATTGAATATTTTGGCATTGCCGATCTTGACGGAATATCGACACCTGCCGATAATAACGGTAATCAATTCCCTCGCGCCATTTCATTTGCCGTGCTGATGGATCCGGGAATTATGGCAAGTATTCGCACCGGTCCGAACGAGCAGTACGCCGAAGAGTACCGCCGTGTTAATGACTTAATCAACGAGATTGCAGTAACCCTTGAAACAACAATCCGCAGGGCTGGCTTCTGTGGTTATATGATTCCCGCCTCAGATCGCACCGATCCTGTCAATATCAAAGGAGATTTTCCCCACAAAACAGCCGCTACCAGGGCCGGCCTCGGCTGGGTTGGCCGTAACTGTCTCCTTATCTCCAAACGACACGGCCCATGGCTCAGACTCGGGACTGTCCTCACCGATCTTCCTGCCAGATGTGATTTGTCAGTTACGAAAAGCTATTGTGGCACATGCAGGAAGTGTGTCGATGCATGCCCGGCAGGAGCGCTCATCGGTAATGCCTGGCAACCGGGAATGCCCCGCGAAGATATGCTTAATGTTTTGAAATGTGATGAGTGGAAAAAAGAATACTTCTTTCAATTTAACGAAGGCCATAATTGCGGCATCTGTGCCGCGGTATGTCCTTTTGGAAAGTAAATTGTCAGAGATATCCAAAATTGAAGCTCCCCGCAGCAAGCTACGGGGAATCTACGACTTTCAAGGAACTTAAATTTGCAAACACATTGTAAGTTGTTAATATTTCTTGATATTTACCAGAAATAATGAATTTGTTAAAAACGTAAGTTACTTCCAATTATAATGCCGTAAAACGGCATAGCGGAGCTGTTAAGGAAATTTGTTGATTTTATTCGCTCGCTAACCCCGCCGCAAGCAGCGGGGAATGCGCTCGCTGTTCAGTTCAATCACGCTATTAAGCACCCATTGGGTATTTGGGGAAATATGCTGCCTGGTTCACCTGTTATGACAGATCAGAAAAATCGACAAAAAATAAACGAGTTTTCCTGAACAGAAAAAAGCAGGCTAAAATATATCAGCCTGCTTTTTTTACATCTCTCTGAAGTGAGGAAACGCTTCTTTATTTACGGTTCGTAATAAACTGGTTCTCCCAGTTCTGCAAAGGAAAAGTTGGCAAAAATATTGTGCCCGTTGTAGTCAAGAACCCGTAAGTCATCGGTTTGATAAAGATCTCCCATGACAACCAGAAAACGCTTCCCGTATGTTTTTTTGACCTTTTCCATGGGGAGCTCAACAGCGATAAATTTTCTAATTCCCTTCGTTTCAAGCTTCTCAATAAAATCAGCATCAGTCATGGATTCATAAGAAGTTAGAATCAGAATTGGTCCCGTTCCGGTAAAAATAACAACTGCCTTCATTTTAATCTCCTCCTTTCTTTTTTAAAGAGGATTTGTTGAATAAGCCCTTATCTTCTCTCGAAGAATAAGAACCACCGGGCGGTTGCCTGACTTCATTATGATAGTAATTTTCATCATGCAACAGCCTTACAATTCTTAGTTTCATACATTAGCAGTATAAAACAAAGATGGTAGTGTGTCAATAATCTGATGCATTAGCTATAACGTTTTCATCAATTTTTGCTTTTCCTATCCCTTGGGGGGAATTCGGGGGGCAGCATACATATTGTTGCCTCTTTTCTTCGGGAAATAGATATGCTATCCCCTAAATCGACTGTTCCTCCATCATTAATTTTAAGTCTCTTTGCTTCAAACCTGTAAACGCCAAATCCTATTAAGAGAGCAAGACCCGCCGCAAAGAAAAGAGCTCCAAAGCCTGCCCATTCACCGATATAACCCAGCATGACAGATCCTATAAATGCCCCTGTATCAATTCCACCTGTAAAGATACCGGTAATTTTGCCGCGGATGTTGACAGGTTCGTTTCGTATGGCCAGTGAGTTCAGGCACGGGAAGAGAAAGCCATGTCCACACCCGGTCACCAAACCAGAAAGAACCAGAATCATGTTTCCTTTCATGAAAATCAAAATCAAAAGGCCGCCCCCGGTCAGTATCAGAGCGTGGGGGATGATCCGGTCTTCTCCGATCCTGTCCGCGAGTTTGCCCCCGAAAAGCCTTGTCAGAATAGCCGCTCCCGAGTAGGAGATGTAGTAAGTGGAAATAAAAGCAATCCCGCGTGCTTCGGCAAATGGGGAAACAAAACAGCCGACGGCCGCAAGGCCGACCCCGAATAAAATGGAAATCAATGCTACTATCAAAACCTTTCGCTTTAACAGGACAGAGGAAAAGGACTGGCGCCGTTCATGTGGGACGTGCACGAATGATTCGGGAACAACAAGATGGGTCAAAAGACTGAGTATCGCCATTCCTGTGGCGGCAAGAAAAAAGATGGAAAAGCCGAAGTCCCGGATTATAAGCTCACCGACGGCAGGCCCGATGGCCAATCCCATGATTCCCGCAGCCCCGAACATGCCGATGCCTTCGTTTAAGCGTTTTTCGGGAACAATGTCGGCTATATAGGTGAATGAAGCTGTGAAGCAGATGGCCAATCCCACGCCGTGTAGAATTCGTATAAGGATGAGCGGAAGATAAAAGTCGGACAGGTCCCCTCTGCAAAAGAGGTACATAGTGGGAACGATGCTCATGATAACGCATCCAATGGTATAACTTTTTTTCCGACCGATCCTGTCAACCATATCAGAAATCCAGGGACGACAAAGAACGGCAGATAGAGCAAAGACACCCATAATAATCCCTATATCTGACTTGGAACCTCCATGGTGCGTAATGAAAAGAGGAAAGAGGAAGAAAGCGCCAAAGCTTGATACGTTAAACAGGTTGGCAAAGGACATGGTGATAAATGGGAAGCTGTATAGCATGTAACTCCTCTTAAGTTTACAAGTTCGTAAAAAGTCTTTTCGGAGCGAATTTAAGCATTTTGGGAAAAAGATGCTGGTAGTGACCGGCGTTAAGAAAATCTAACTGTTTGAGTGCGTTAGCACGAGTTTTAGATTTTTAGCCGGGCAATAACAGCATCCACAAAATGGTTCTGAGCAAAGAAAACTGACTTTTTACGAGCGCATCTAAGACTCTGTTGATTTAACAAGTTTTTGAAAAACGTAGCATGTACCCTGGATTGACATTATTTCAAAAGTTCTTTGAAAATTTTGTTGATGAACGAATCGCATTATTTATACTGGGTGTTCTTTGAAAACGTCCCCACATATTAGCAATGATCAGCCATGTGGTTGGCAACATCGTAACTACCTAAATATATTAATAATATAGCACGCCTTTCGCCCCCTGCCGTATGTGTCGCCATTTTGTTTCGGTTGACAAGGATGTCTGACTTAGCAGCATCCTTGAACGGCCGGTTCCAAATAGCCATACTGCTGCCCATGACGGATGAAGCGCTTTACATTACAGGCGAGGACAGCAAATATCAATTGTAAACTCGTTCTGTTTCTGTCTCTGTGACGGGATTTTCTCACACCGTGCGCACGTGTTAATTCTGAAACAGTACCTTCCACCCCTGCTCTTGTCGCACATTCCTTGCGGTATTCTTTGTCACTCATGTATTTGCAATGACGAGCAGCACCTGTATATCCTGTCTCATCAATTGTAAATGTCGCTACTCTTTTTCCTGTCTTGACCGGACAACGTTCCGATTCAGGGCATGCACGGCATACAGACACATCGAAATGAACGATAATCCTGCCCGTTTTTTCACTTCGATTTTGCTCTATCGGTACTTGACCATTCGGACATTTATTCACACATCCCGACCTATTGGGACCGGTTTGTTCATCAAAACTTATATCGAAATCGCCTGCGTCCAGAGGACGGTCTTTTTGTCCATATGCCTCGAAGGATTGTGAGCGACCGGCAGATGGACCTTCGAGAGAAATTCCGTTTTCTTCAGATTTAAGAATCGTCTTGCCATTGACAAATCCGGCATCTCCATATTGTTTTTCGGGTTTGAAGTTATTGTCAATTAACCGCTGCTGTATTTCGGGCTGTTGACCTGAATCGGAGGCAGTGGCCGGAAGGAGTTCAACATCTGTGATGAACTGAGTCTTGTTTTCAGAAGAACATGTTTCGGTAACAAAGGCTTTATCACCCGTGACACGCTGTTTGACCTTGCGGACATAGCGTGCCTCCGGGTTATGGGGTGTACAAATCGTATCCTTGTCGGGCTTCTCTTTTATTATAATTTCGGGATCTGCACCTGATGTATCTTTTACTTCACACTGCTGGGTAAACACCTTGGATAATATCCTGAATGTTTCATAGTGCTTTATCTGATTATGATTTTCGAAAGCACAATGAAGAATGTACAGGTCTTTCGCCATCAAAGCGACTTTTCTCTGGGCAAGTTCTTTATCTTTCTCTGTGATATCGAAATTATTTTCAAGATATTCTCGTGATAGTTGTCCTTTAATGGATTCATATAATCCCGGCTTTTGTTTTCCTAATGACTGCAGGAATTTCCGAATCGTTTCTTTAAATAACCCGTATCGCGATAATGTCCGCAGCCAGCCATGTATATAAAACGAATCTGTCCTTTGCATCTTGACGGAAGTGCCGCAGGCCTTAATAAAAGCATCCGTGATTTCGACAAACATATCCCGGCAGATGTCGTCTTTTTCCAGGAGCTGAAAGAATTTAAAAAGTGTCGTATGATCTATTTGGGCTTCTCCCATGGGTGTACATGTGGCTATCAACCAATCGATACGTCTGGGAAACAGATACTCGCTGGCGCGCCATGTCAATTTTTCAGTGCCCATGAAGATTAACAGGGATATCATTGTCTTTATGGAAGCATTTGGTCTTCCTTCGGTTTCGGAATACAGATGACGAAATTTTTCTTCGTCAATAAGGGGCAGCACTCTTTCTTTGAAAATGAAACTCCAGTCGTCTTTAGAAAGAATACCTGAGAAGTAATGGTCCACCTCGAAAAGAGATGATTGGGCACTTGTTGGACGAAACATGGCAACCTCATAAATAATAGGATATGTAAATATTATCAGTGCGTTACTGTACTTTATACGCCCATACAAGTCAAGCATTATTTTCGTTTATTTCTTGTATATTCAGCAGGTTAAATCTTGTTTTGACCTGTCGAGGATTAAATCAACAGAATCATATATTTCGTCAATGTTTTTCTGAATGTTGATCGTGTGCTCAATCGCTGTTGCTGTTTTGCAGTAATGTTTAATATCATCCAGAGACAAGATTTTGCCTTTTTAGAAAAATGTAAACCCGTCCCCAATTAGTTCCGC
>JAUSPI010000002.1 GCA_030655775.1 Syntrophales bacterium | reverse complement strand
GATGTTTTCTTTCTATGCTACGAAGATGCTTTCTACCGGGGAAGGGGGGATGGTCCTTTCTAATGATGATGTCCTTATCAGAGCTGTCAGGGATTTGAGGGATTATGATGAAAAGGAGAGTTATTCAGTCAGATATAATTACAAGATGACAGATATTCAGGCTGCGCTGGGAATAAACCAGTTGAAAAAACTGCCCTCGTTTATTGAAAGAAGAAAAGAGATTGCCGGGTTCTATGACGAGGCATTGCAAGGGATGGCTTTCCCGATTCCAGCAGTTCCTGAAGGGCGGGAGCACATCTATTACAGATATGTGGTGCTTGACCGGAACCATTCAGACTTTATGGAAGCGATGCAAAAAAAGGGAATCGATTGCAAAAGGCCTGTGTTCAAACCGCTGCATAAATGCCTCGGATTGTCAGGATTTCCGGTTACAGATGAGATTTTTAACAAGGCAGTGTCAATACCCATTTACCCTTCATTGGGGGATGACGAGGTGAGGAAGATTATTGATGCTATGAAGAACCTGTTATAATAGTTCCAAAATAACATCGCAACGATACGTCATTGCGGTGAGCCGAAGCTCCGAGTGTAGCGAAGGAGGCAAGCGAAGCAATCCCTAACGGCATGAAATTTCAGTGAGATTGTGGAGCCTGTTCCGAAGCCTGCCTTGAGATTGCTTCGGCTGACTTCATCAGCCTTGCAATGACCGGCGAGGAATCTCACTCCTCGCAATGACAAAATAGAATGAATGATATTTTGGAAACGAACTACTGCTATCGAAAGGTTGAAGTAATGAGGGGGTCAATTTTACCGGAAACGCCTTCCAGACGTCTAACATGGTATTGTGCGGTCGTTGCTTTAGGTATTCTTCTGGTTCCTTATTCAAGAAACTATTTTATTGAATATGGAGTCAGGTGGCTTTACATACTGATTTTTGCACTTTCCCTTTCGGCAGTATTGACACCAATTATGGGGGCAATTGCTTTAAGGTTAAAAATTGTTGATACCCCGGGGGGAAGAAAGATACATGAAAAAAGTACGCCCCTCCTGGGAGGTCTTGCAATCTTAATTGCGTTCAATACAGCTCTCATGTTCAATATGATCCTTGACAAGAAAATGGTTGTGTTACTTTCAGGAGGCATCATTGTCGCTCTGATCAGCCTGGTCGATGATTGGAAAGAGGTCTCGGCAAGAATGAAATTGATTGTCCAGATTTGTGTTGTTCTTGTGATGGTTTATTTTGGAATCGTGCTGAATTTGTTTCCCTCAAAGACGACATGGGGATATTTGTTAAATGTATTGTTCACGATTCTCTGGATAGTGGGACTGACAAACGCTATGAATTTCATTGACGGCATGGATGGGCTTGCAGCGGGTATCGCTACTATTATCGCCATGTTTATTGGAATTGTCGCATATCAGACTGGGCAGCCATTCATGGGATGGATTGCCATTGCAATGGCGGGAAGCTGTCTTGGGTTTCTACCCTTCAATATGGGGTTAAAAAATCCTGCTTCCATATACCTTGGTGATACAGGCAGTACTTTTGTTGGATTTGTTCTGGCGGCTCTGGCCATTAAGGGAAATTGGGCCGATAACAGCCGGATTGTATCGTTTTCAGCCCCGGTTCTGATATTCTGGGTGTTAATATACGATATGACATATATAACGATAGAAAGAATCGTAACAGGGAAAGTTAAGACAGTGAAGGAATGGATTGATTACGTGGGCACTGACCATATTCATCACAGGCTGTATGTCCTTCTCGGTGACAGAAGAAAGGCTGTTTTCTTTATTTATTTCCTGTGTGCGACACTCGGCATTAGTGCCATTGCCCTCCGGTATGCGAGACCCATTGACGGCATACTTCTGGTTATTCAGGCCTGTTTAATTACCATAATAGTATCTATTGCAGAATATTCGGGCCGTAAACGTTGAGTGTGCCATTTGTCATTCTGAATTTATTTCAGAATCTTGCTCATAATTCCAAGAGACCCTGAGATCCTGAAACAAGTTCAGTACATGGTTCAGGGTGACATGTGGTATTGTTAAAGGTGACAGAAAAGACTTTTTGCGATGATGCTAAGCGTTAATGTTCTGTCACTATTTTGGAAAAGTCTGCGACCCGGTGGAATAGCCTGGAAATTTCTTCCAGGAGAGAAAGCCTGTTGAATCTCACCTTTTCATCTTTTGCCATGACAAGAACAGTATCAAAGAAATCATCTACCGGTTTTCTCAGTCTGGCCATTTCGATCAGGGCATCTTCATCATTGTCATTATCAAGATGAGCGCTTGCCTTCTCCTTAATTTCAAGGAAAGCATCGTAGAGGTTTTTTTCTTCATCCGTATCGAAAAGTGAGGTATCGACAGGACCGCCTGTGAACCCCTTTATAATGTTGCCTGCCCGCTTAAAGGCGATCGCCAGCGGTTCAAAGTCAGGATGGGACTTGAATTCTCCCATCGCTTCAATTCTTCTGTACGCCCTTACTATATCGCCGGTATCCACCGAAAGAACGGCATCGACGACGTCATAGGGATGTCCCTGCGAGATCATCTGGTTTTGAAACCTTCCCTTGAAGAACTCCAGGACATCTGATTTGATCTCTTCGGGCTTCCTCTTCAGCTTGTCGCCAAAGATGGCGATACTCTTGTCGATCAGATCGCCTAAAGGGAGGGAATATTGTTTGTCCAGGATAATATTGATAATTCCGAGTGCCTGCCTTCTGAGGGCGTAGGGGTCGGCAGTTCCCGTCGGGATTAAATTGATGCCGAAAAATCCGACAATCGTGTCCAGTTTGTCAGCAATACTTACGATGGCTCCCTCATCTGTTTCCGGGAGATCACCTCCGGCTGCTGTCGGAAGGTAGTGTTCGTAGATAGCTTTTGCGACAATTTTATCTTCACCCTGGATAAGGGCATATTCTCTGCCCATTATTCCCTGCAGTTCCGGGAATTCATAGATCATCTGCATTTCCAGGTCGGCCTTGCAGAGTGTGGCTGCCCGGTATACTGCATCCTTTATGTCAGGGTTTATTTCGCCTGTTATATATTCAGCAAGTTCTCTGAACTGCATGACCTTTTCATAAGAAGTTCCGAGCTGGCTGTGAAAGACAACGTTTTTAAGTTCTTCCAGTTTTTCCTCCAGTGGGATCTTCTGGTCTTCGTTGAAGAAGAATCGGGCATCGGCAAGACGTGCACGAATGACCTTTTCATTTCCAGCGGCTACAGCGGCAGGGTTTCTCGCCACGGTATTATTGATCGTGATAAAATAGGGCAACAAACTGCCATTTTCGTCGGTAACGGGGAAGTATTTTTGATGCGACATCATGGAGGTGGTGAGAACTTCTTTGGGAAGCTCCAGGTATTCTTTTTCAAAACTTCCCCTGACAACGGAGGGATATTCGACTAAAAAAGTTACCTCTTCGAGAAGATCATCGTTTTCAAGAATATTTCCGGACACTTCACGGGCAGCTTGTATTGCCCCTTCCAGTATAATTTCTTTCCGTTCCTCCGGGTCAACGATAATAAAACTTTCCTTTGTTTTTTTCAGGTATTCATCAAAGCTTTTGACTTCGAAGGGCTGTGGACTCATGAAACGATGTCCGCGTGACATGTTGCCGCTCGATATGTTTTCGATTTTAAATGGAATGATTTCTCCTTCCAAAATGGCAAGTATCCAGTGAATCGGCCGTGCAAAACGCATGTCCAGGTTTGACCACCGCATGGACTTTTTAAAAGGAATGGATGTTATAAATTTAACCAGAAGATTGGGGAGTATGCTTTTTGTTTCTTCCCCGGCAATTTTTTTCCTGGCGCAGATGTATTCGCCCTTTTCTGTTGTTATTGTTTCAGTTTCAGATATGTCTATGCCTTGCCCTCTGGCGAAGCCGATGGCGGCCTTGGTTGGATTTCCATTTTCATCAAATGCAACCCTTTTGGCCGGGCCGAGCTTTTCTATGATCTGGTCTTCCTGCTTTTCTGCCACATCAGCCACATGTAGAAGAAGTCTCCTCGGTGTGGCCATCGTCTTGACATCTCCATGCTTGATCTTGTTTTCGGAAAATTCATTCCGGATGATCCTGTCCATGTCATTGAGAGCCTTCGACAAAAAAGCGGCGGGGATCTCTTCCGTTCCTATCTCTAATAGAAGTTCTTTACCCATTGGATATGCGTCTCCTGTATGCTTAATTCTAATAATATCAAATATCAAAACGAAAAATTTAAAAATAAAACGGAAAGACTATGAAAGGTGATGATATCTTACAAAAGTTGTTTGGCTTCTTATTTTACTTTTTAAATTTTCATTTTGATATTTTCATTGATTTGTTTTCCACTTTCCCATAAGGGGATATCCCATTTCTTCTCTTTGCTTTAGATATCCTTCAGCGCTGAGTCTTGCCAGGTTTCTTACCCTGCCGATGTAGCTGGTGCGCTCGTTAACGCTTATAGCACCCCGTGCATCGAGGATGTTGAAGATATGTGAACACTTGAGACAGTAATCGTAAGTGGGGAGTACCAGATTCTTCTCAGCCATTCTTAAAGATTCTGCCTCATACATATCGAAAAGCTTTCTTGACATCTCGGTATCGGCTTCTTCAAAATTGTAGATGGAGAATTCAACTTCTCCCTTGTGGTGTACATCCCCATATTTTATGCCCTGTGTCCATTCCAAATCGTATACATTGTCAATCTCCTGAAGATACATGGCGATTCGCTCAATTCCGTAGGTTAATTCGGCGCATATGGGGTCAAGGTCTATTCCTCCAACCTGCTGAAAATAAGTGAACTGGGTTATTTCCATTCCGTCGAGCCAGACCTCCCAACCTAAACCCCAGGCACCCAGCGTGGGGGATTCCCAGTCATCTTCCACAAAGCGAATATCATGATCGAGAGGATCTATACCGAAGCTTTTAAGGGAGTCAAGGTAGAGCTCCTGTATGTCAAATGGTGACGGCTTCATTATAACCTGATATTGGTAGTAGTGCTGAAGTCTGTTAGGATTCTCTCCGTACCTGCCGTCCGTGGGTCTCCGGGAAGGTTCGACATAAGCGACATTCCACGGTTCCGGGCCGAGGGCTCTGAGAAAGGTTGCAGGGTTGAAGGTTCCTGCTCCTACCTCAATATCGTATGGTTGTTGTATAATACACCCCTTATTGTCCCAGTATTTTTCAAGAGCCAATATTAATTCCTGAAAGGTCACGTTTTCTCTCCTCTGTTGAGCATAGTTTGGGGACAGATTTAAAATCTGTCCCCATATGTTGGAAGTATCATTACGAAAAAATCATGTCAAGCAAATAGGGATGTATCCCTCAATTAAATTATTACTGTTTTCTTTATTATGTCCACGGCTTCTTCCGGAGTGTCCACAAACCTTAAAAGGTCGATGTCTGATTTTGATATATGTTTTTCCCCGATCAGAGTTTTATTTATCCAGTCACTCAGGCCTTTCCAGTAATCAGAATTTATAAGAATAACAGGAAAGGGCTTTATCCTTCTGGTCTGAATCAGGGTCAGGGCTTCAAAAAGTTCGTCAAGGGTTCCAAAGCCCCCAGGCATAATGATATAAGCTACGGCATATTTTACAAACATGACCTTTCTGACAAAAAAGTATTTAAAATCGAGCCGGACGTTGGCATACTTATTGGGTTTTTGCTCCTTAGGGAGATGTATATGGAGACCCACTGATTTGCTCCCAGCCGCCGCAGCCCCTTTATTGGCTGCCTCCATAACCCCGGGTCCTCCACCGGAAATAACATTAAATCCGTTTTCTCCCAGTAGCCGGGCTACCTTTTCCGTGGTTTTATAATTGGAACTATTGGGATGGGATCTGGCTGACCCAAAAATAGTCACAGCCGGATGAATTCTGGACAGGACATCAAAGCCTTCCACAAATTCAGCCATTATGTTAAACATTCTCCAGGTATCGTTTTTTGTAAGGTCATCAACAATATATTGTTTTTCATGCATAATCTGTCACCTCTTTAGTCCCCAAAATAGACATTGGAAATAAAGTTTGCCTTCCCTATCCCGTAGGACAGCCGTCTCGGCTGTCCTACGGCGATTCACCATTATGGACAGGCGGGACGCCTATCCTACCGTGTTGGAATGGTCAATGTCTATTTTAGGATTAGTATTACAAAAATTAGGTAAACGCAACCATTCCAATGCCTTATTGCAGAAGAATTTTCTTAATCTCTTCCTGAAGATGTTCGATTGTGTTCACATCATCCTCGCCGATTGTTACCTCTTCCCCTTTTTCCGTGAGACGATTTTTCAATCTTTTCATTTCCTTTTCCAAAGCAATTATCTTTCTCAGCATGGTTTGGCTTATATCCGTCGGCTGCACCTCATCCAGTGTTGTTTTTTGAATCACCTCTCTGGCTTTAAGCATAAGGCATTCTTTCCACTTGGGAACATGAACCTCCATGTCAAATTTTTCATGAATCACTCTGGCCAGTTCTTCACTCGCCGTGGTTTCTCCGTGGACTACAAAGACCTGTGGTCTGGATTTAGCAAAATGGCTTACCCATTCCAGAAGATCTTTCTGATCTGCATGTGCGGAGAATCCGCCGATTGTAAAAACCTTTGCCTTTACGGCAACATCTTCCCTGAAGAGCTTAACTGATTTTTCTCCGTCTACTATCTTTCTTCCCGTGGTTCCCTGAGCTTGAAATCCTACAATTATAATACTTGCTCCGGGGCGCCAGAGGTTGTGTTTGAGGTGGTGCTTAATGCGGCCCGCCGTACACATCCCGCTTGCGGAGACGATAATGGCGGGGCCGGATTTTTTATTAATGGCAACAGATTCTTCGGTAGTGGGGGTAAAATGCAGATTGGGCATATCAAAGGGATCAAAACCTTGGTCCACAATCGCCCTCGCCTGTTCATCATAATACTTTTTGTTTTTACGAAAGATTTGTGTGGCCTTGATGGCCAGAGGGCTGTCAAGGTAAACAGGTATAACAGGGAGTGAACCGTCACGGTAAAATTCACCAAGAAGGTAAAGTATTTCCTGTGCCCTTTCCAGGGCGAAGGCCGGAATAATAACTTTTTCACCATGTGATACAGCGTATTTGATAGCATCTAAAAGTTCTTCTTTACTGTCCTCAAAGGTACGATGCAGGCGGTTACCATAAGTAGATTCAATAAAAAGATAATCTGCAGCAAAGATTTCATGTGGATCTTTGACAATCAGTTGATCTTGCTTTCCCAGATCTCCTGAAAAAACGATTTTTGTCTCTTTATTTGCTTCTTCCTCTATCCACAACTCCACAATAGAAGAACCAAGAATATGTCCTGCATTCCTGAGGCGTGCCCTTATTCCCGGTTCAACGTTTATTATCTGGTCCCTCTCCATCGGGGAGAGATACTGGAGGCTTTCCTCGGCATCCTCCATTGTATAAAGGGGAAGTACTCCTTTATTGCCCTGCCTGTTGTTTTTTCGAGTCTGCCATTCGGCATCCATTTCCTGAATATGAGCTGAGTCAAGGAGCATTATTTCACATAGTTCTGCTGTAGGAGGGGAGGTTATTATCTTTCCGTGAAAACCATCCTTTACCAGCTTCGGTATCCTTCCGCTGTGGTCAATATGAGCATGTGTCAGAAAGAGGGTTTTTATCTCTCTT
The DNA here is from genome assembly GCA_030655775.1 of Syntrophales bacterium. Classification (NCBI taxonomy): domain Bacteria; kingdom Pseudomonadati; phylum Thermodesulfobacteriota; class Syntrophia; order Syntrophales; species Syntrophales bacterium. The sequence goes on along the minus strand of JAUSPI010000002.1, from coordinate 6,324 downwards.
GGATTAAAACCCCAGTCTTCCCAGTTGCGCTGTTCTATCTGCTTTCCGCCCTGGAAAAGACCACAGTCAACCAGAACCTTTTTGCCCTGTGAATTCTCAACGAGATAATTGGATCCTGTTACTGATCCAGCACCACCCAGACAGGTTACTTTTATCATGTTTCGCTCCTTATCATTTGATACATTCGTAAAAAGTCTTTTTCTGTCACCCTGAATTTATTTCAGGGTCTCTAACTTGCTGAAATAATTAGATGCTGAAACAAGTGAGATCCTGAAACGAGTTCAGGATGACAAAGAGCACACTTTCTGACTTTTTACGAGTGCATCAACTTTTAATTATTTAAAAACTTTTAAAATCATTCTCTTCAACCCGGACCCCACTTTTCTCTGTAGAGTATTTCCTCAAGAGGTTTCCTCTTTTTTTCTTTTATGATGGTAGCAGTTTTAGGGTACCCGACGGTCAGGAGAGCCAGGACTTTTATATTTTTTGGTATTTCAAGAATCTCTTTAACCTTCTTTTCACTGAACCAGCCTATCCAGCAGGTACCGAGGCCGAGATCGGTTGCTTTAAGCACCATATGTTCCATCGCTATCCCGAGATCAATCTGATAATATTCAATACCGGTTATGAAGCTTCCAACCTTATTTGTCACAAAATCCAGCTTTGAACAGCCGACGATGAGCAGGGGGGCAGTCTTCATCCAGCTGTTGCGTATGACAGGGAGCATAGCTCCATCGCAGATTTTTTCGATACGATCCCGTTCCGTTACTGCAACAAAGCGCCAAGTCTGACTGTTGTGAGCGGAAGGAGCAAGTCTGGCTGCCTCGCATATCGCTTTTATGTCTTCCTCTTTGACGAGTCTTGAATCGTACGATCGGACAGACCGTCTTATCTTTAGGATTTCGTCAAATGTCATAATGCCATATTCCTTTCAAAGGCTCATTCTTTTGATTTTATTGATAACATCTAAAGATTTCAACTCTTTTCCAAGAAGGTACTGGATAAAACTGACAAGGACTTTTTTACTTTCTTCCGCTGCCTGGCTCGATAGGGTTAATCGGTGAATCTTGCCGATATCCATTTCTTTTCCCATAAGGAGTGTCATGATGGTTCCGATGGAGATTGGCAGAGAAGGTTTGTTGTCGGAGTTGCATTTAGGACATTTTATTCCACCCCTGTTTAGACTGAATAGCAGGGGTCTGGTGCGATACGCAATTTCTATTTCGTTAACAGGTGTCTTGCAGATTGTACACCTGTCTAAAACCGGCTCAAATCCTTTTAGCTTAAGCAATCGTAATTCAAAGAGTCTTGCGATTGTCTCTGAACTGTTTCCGGTATCGATGATTTCAAGGAAGTTTTGTAGCAATTGAAACAAATTTAGGTTTTTTTTGCCTTCCGATGTGAACTGAGAGGTAAGGTCAATAAAATAGGAGGCAACGAGGGTTTTTTCCAGATCGGCTCTTATGCCGGAATAGTAATTTGTTACGCTACAGCTTTCAATCAATCTCAGCCCGCCTCTATTTTTAGAGAATAAGATATTGGAACAGGAAAATAATTCAAGGGCATTCGGGAATCTCTTCTTACTGCGCCGGGCTCCCTTTGCGATTCCCGTAAGCTTACCGAAGTCATCTGTATAAAAAGTAATGATCCTGTCAGATTCCCCGTAGTCGAGAGAGCGAAGGACAATTGCAGAAGCTTTGTTGCTGTGCTTGGGAATCATAGGCAATTTACATTAATAATTTTATAAAGATAGTAGCCAGACCGAGGAAGGAAAGGAATCCGAAGGCGTCTGTAAGAGCTGTAACAAAGATATGAGAGCCAAGTGCCGGATCCATCTTTAGCCATTTCAAACTCAGAGGTATTAATGTTCCTGCTAATGTGCCCACCAACACATTGATTACCATTGCCAGGCCCAGAACAATTCCCAGCATGGGGATACCCTTCCAGATATATGCGATGATACCGATGACTATTCCGACACATACGCCGTTTACGATGCCGACGAGGGTTTCCTTGTAGAGGGCTTTTTTTGAGGTTTCAAAGGTTACCTCGCCGAGGGCCAGCCCCCTTACGATAATAGTAAGGGTCTGGCTTCCCGCATTTCCCCCGAGGCCCGCTACCACCGGCATGAACACGGCTAAAACCACCATCATTTTGATGGTATCTTCGAAGAATCCGATTATAAAGACTGAGACAAGTGCTGTCATGAGATTTAGATAGAGCCATGGCAGTCTTTTCTTTATGGATTGGATAGGTTTGTTGAAGACACTGTCATCTTCACCCAGACCCGCTATTCTGAAAATATCTTCTGACGTTTCTTCTTCCATAACATCGACGGCATCATCGACGGTGATTCTTCCCAGCAGCCTGTTCGTATGGTCAACTACAGGAAGAGAAACGAGGTTATACTTTTCAAACATCCTGGCAACCTCTTCCTGATCAACATCAACATTAACGCTCGGTATATTTTCATCTATGCATTTATGTATCAGGGTGTTCGGTTTAGCCGTTATGAGCCTTTGCAGGGGGACGGTTCCGACCAGCTTGTTTTCTTCCTCCACAACGAATACATTATAAATATTTTCGATTTCCTCCGATTCCTTGATGACAGCCTGCATGGCATCCCGGATGGTGGCATTCTTATCTACACAGACCAGCTCGGACTGCATGATACCGCCGGCTGTATCCTCTTCATATTTCAGGAGTTTTCTGACATCTTCGGAGTCTTCAGGTTCTATTCCCTCAAGGACAGCTTGGGCCTGCTCTGCAGGGAGATCGGCGATAATATCGGCAGCATCATCCGATTCCATTTCATCGATGATCTCGGTCAGTTTTTTGTCGGAAATCTCTTCAAGTATCTGCTCTCTCGAAACATCGCTCAACTCTAAGATAACGTCGGAGGCTTTTTCAACATCGAGCAGGGCAAAGAGATGGATCTTTTCTTCCTCTTTCAGGTTGTCGATCAAATCGGCGATATCAGCCGGGTGGAGTCTCGAGAAAAGGTCAAGAACGTCAAATTCCCTTTTGAGTTCGATCCAATCTTTTAGTTGTTGAAGATCTTTTATTTGTTCTGTTTTCTCTTCTTTCATAATTACACGCTGTACTTTATCTCTCCACCCATGATGGTAAGTACTGCCATGCCTTTAAGCTTCCAGCCGTTGAAGGGAGAATTTTTGCTTTTTGACCGGAACGTGTTTATATCCACTGTCCATTCCCGTTCTGTGTCGATTACTGTTATATCGGCATCGGAACCTATCTTCAGTGTCCCTTTTGGTATTCTCAGTATCCCGGCAGGGTTTGTACTCATCTTCAAGATGAGCTGGTTCAGAGTGAGGATTCCCTCTGCAACCAGTTTAAGGCTTAGCGATAGTGAAGTTTCCAGCCCTATCATTCCTGAGGAGGCATATTCAAATTCCACTTCCTTTTCTATCGAGGAGTGGGGAGCATGGTCGCTTGCGATCGCATCTATGGTGCCATCGGAAAGTCCTTCCTTTATTGCCGTTACGTCATCCGCACTCCTCAAAGGGGGATATACCTTGGCACAGGTGTCATATTTATTCAAGGTCTCATCGGTAAGGGAAAAATAGTGTGGGGCGGTTTCTGCGGTGACCTTTATTCCCCTTTCTTTGGCCGCCCTTATCAATCTGACAGATCCGGCTGTGCTTACATGGGCGATATGGACGGGAGTGTTCGTATAATCGGCGATTGCTATATCCCTTGCTACCATTATATCTTCTGCGATATTCGGGATTCCTTGAAGTCCCAGTTCTGTGGATACAAATCCCTCATTCATCAATCCACCGGCAGATAACGTAGTATCTTCACAGTGTGATATTATCGGGATATCAAGTGAAAAGGCGTATTCGAGCGCTCTCCTCATCAGGGCACTGTTCATTACCGGTTTCCCGTCATCTGAAAATGCCACAGCGCCGGCGTCCTTTAAATCCCCGAATTCTGTCAGGGTAATCCCTTCGGATCCCCTGCTTATAGCTGCAATTGGATAAACGTTTGCCAAATTGTATCGCTTTGCCTGTCGATGGATAAGTTCGGTTACAGATCGATTGTCATTAATCGGGTTTGTGTTCGGCATGCAGGCGATTGAGGTAAATCCTCCTGCCACCGCTGCTTGGCAACCTGTCTGAATCGTCTCCTTGTATTCAAAGCCGGGTTCCCGCAGATGGGTGTGCATGTCAATTAATCCCGGTACCACGATTTTACCCTCAAGATTGAGTGTCTGAGGTGCTGAATCAGCGATCGTATTTTTGTCAATATCTTTACCGATCTGTGCAATTTTCCCCTCTTTTATCAAGAGGTCTATCTCTTCATCTATATTTTGTGAAGGGTCGACAACCCTTCCTCCTTTAAGTAAAATATTCATCATTTACCTCCCGCCAGCAGATAGAGAAGAGCCATTCTTACCGCAACACCGTTGGTTACCTGCTCGAGAATCACCGAATAGGGACCGTCAGCAATGTCAGGAGCGATTTCCACCCCCCTGTTGATAGGCCCCGGATGCATGACAAGGACATCATCCTTTGCCAGTTTTATGTTTTGAGCATTCAGGCAATAATAATTGGAGTACTCCCGAAGTGATGGGAATATACTATCACCCTGCCTTTCAAGCTGAATTCTTAGCATCATAATTATATCGGCGTTTTTTATTGCCTCTTCGAGACGGTAGTGGACCGTAACACCCATTTTATCAATATCTCTGGGTATCATAGTAACCGGTCCGGCCACTGTCACATCCGCCCCCATTTTGGTGAGACCGTAAATGTTGGACCGGGCCACCCTGCTGTGGGCGATGTCTCCTATGATGGCCACCTTGAGACCCGCAATTCCCCCTTTTTTCTCCTTAATGGTCATCATATCCAGCAGTGCCTGGGTAGGATGTTCATGAGCCCCGTCTCCTGCATTAATTATGGACTGTTTAATAAGTTTGGACAGCATATGCGGTGCTCCCGCAGCACTGTGCCTGATTGCTATAATATCAGGGTTCATGGCCTCCAGGTTCCGGGCTGTATCGATGAGGGTTTCTCCCTTTATCACGCTGCTTGTGGTGGCAGAAATGCTGACAGTATCTGCGCTCAGCCTCTTTGCCGCAATTTCAAAGGATGTTCTTGTTCTGGTGCTTGGTTCATAAAAAAGAGTGACGAGGGTTTTTCCCCTGAGGGTGGGAACCTTTTTGATCTCTCTTGTCGAGACTTCTATGAAGGATTCTGCAGTATCAAGGATAAGATTTATCTCATCTACAGAAAGCTCCTTTATACCTAAAACATCTTTACTCGCTAACTTCATGTTTTACCTCAGTTATTGTACTTTAACTTTAGTTGGCACGTTCGTAAAAAGTCAGTTTTCTTCGCTCAGAACCATTTTGGGGATGCTTTCATTGCCTGGCTAAAAATCTAAAAACTCGTGCTAATGCACTCAAACAATTAGATTTTTTTAACGCCAGACACTACCAGCATCTTTTCCCCAAAATGCTTAGATTCGCTATGAAAAGACTTTTTACGAGTGCATCTTAGTTCACCTGGAGCGCACCCCGCAAGCCCCGCCTTGTAGGCGGGGTCAAGGGGCGCAATATAATTAAATTATTCCTTACCGGGAAGCCCCCCCGCCCTGTGGGCGGGGAGCTTCACTTTAGGCACTTTTCATGTTATCCTTCTTCAATAATAACAACTTCATCCTTTCCATCTGTTTCCATGAGATTTACACTGACTTCTTCCCACAGTGATGAAGGGAGGTTTTTGCCTATAAAATCCGCCCTTATGGGAAGTTCACGGTGTCCCCTGTCGATGAGAGCAGCAAGCTGAATGAGTCTTGGCCTGCCAAAATCTATGAGTGCATCCATCGCTGCCCGTATGGTCCTTCCGGTGAAGAGGACATCATCGACGAGAACGACTTTTTTGTTATTTAGTGAAAATGGGATATCTGTTTTTCCCAGCTTCGGTTTTTTATTAGTTGTCAGCAGATCATCGCGGTATAGTGTGATGTCTAAAATACCTACAGATACATTAACTTCTTCAATCATGGAGATCTTTTGACGGAGCCTTTCTGCGAGGAATACACCGCCCGTTCTGATACCGACCAGCACCAGATCTTTTACCCCTTTATTCTTTTCCAGTATTTCATAGGCAATTCTTGTCAGGGATCTGTCAATTCCCTCTGCGTCAAGCACTACCTTTCTTTCTTTCATCCTTTAATCTCCTTATTCCTAAATTGAGACCTTTGAATTTTGCCGGAAATAGCCTAAATTGTCATTCCCGTGAAAACGGGAATCCAGTATTCTCAATTAGTTATAGATTCCCGCTTTCGCGGGAATGA
>JAUSPI010000001.1 GCA_030655775.1 Syntrophales bacterium | reverse complement strand
TTATGTGGAGCTCCACATAAAGCGGCTTATGTTGAGTCTTCATTTATGTGGAGTAATTTCTAACAGCCCTCCTCTAATCCGCATTAACACTGGTTATTTTCCCTCTACCTGCCTGTAATTACTCCACATTAATTTCCGTATGTCAGAGAGACTCTAACCATTGAATGAGATTCTTATTTTGCTTCCAAGGCCGTTTAGTAGCTTTACTAATTGGCAGATAATTATCCAACACTTTTCGTTTCATCTCAAGATTGATTTCTGCATAACGATTGGTTGTTTCAAGGTTGGTGTGTCCAAGCCAAGAGCGAATGGTATTAATATCCACTCCTGACTCAAGTAGATGCATAGCGCAGGTGTGACGAATACTATGAGGATGGATATGTTTTTCTTTGAGAGATGGACAATTTTTAGTAGCAATCTGAACATACTTATTTAGTAGGTACCGGACACCATAACGTGTTAAAATTTCTCCTCTGTGGTTGACAAAAACAGGCACATTGGTTATTGGATCAACCGCTCTTTGTTTGAGCAAGGAGCGAAGCAGATTAACGGTCTCTGGCCACAAGGGACATAAACGAGTTTTATTTCCTTTTCCTAAGATGCGAACCTGAAATGGCCGATCTAATTGAAGTGCCCTCGTCCGTAGAGTAATAATTTCTTCAACACGGGCTCCAGTATTGTGCATGAAAAAAAGAAGGGTATAGTCCCGGTAGCCATCAAGACTGTTACGATCCACTACTTGTAGTATCGCCTTCATTTCTTCCTGTTCCAGATATTCCACTATGGGAATAGGTGCGCGTTTAAAAGGAATTGCCAAAATACTTTGACAATGGCCGAATAACAACGGGTCCTGGTTGGCTATGTAACGAAAAAAACTATGCACACAGGCCAGGCGGATGTTCCTGGTTTGGGTACTATTGCTCCGTTGTTTTTCCAGATGGTCCAAAAAATCAAGTACCACCTTCTGTGTCAAATCAGTCAACAACAGGTCAGTAATAGATTTTTTCTTATGGGCTGCGCTAAAGGTGAGCAGTAGTTTGATAGTATCCCGGTAGCTCATCATGGTATGTCGGCTGAATCCTTTTTGAAGAATCAAATAATCTTGAAGGAAATTGTGGATGTGAGTGGCGAAACTATTGTTATTCATTTTGGTTCTCCTTTCTGCGTTTGATTAAAGTACCGGTTAAAACGCTGGGATGCTTGTTGGAGTAATTCAGTAGTCATGGTCAGATATCGTTGAGTGCTAGCGATACCAACATGCCCAAGATAGGTACTTATCAATCCCAGCATAGACTGGATATCTTCTCCTTTCCGGTACCATTCTTCGAGACGATATGTGGCAAAAGTATGACGGAGGTCATGAATACGAGGCCCACCTTTGCCCTGCTTTGGTTTAAGCCCTAAATCTCTTAGTGCCTGGCGGAATAACTTTGATATGGTGCTATTATCACAAGGCCTTGGCCTATGCAGATTCTGAAAAAGGAACGACTCAGGATCAGTTGGTAATCTGGCTTGTTCGCGCAATTGGAAATAGCTTTTTAGTTCTTTCACCATGCTAGGCGAGAGTGGGACAGTACGACTTTTGAAAAATTTCGTTTCACGAATGTAAATTTTTTCCTCCTTCCAGTCTATGTCCTTGAGACGAAGTTTCATTGCTTCGCTTATTCGCATTCCGGTGGTATAAAGAAGCAAAACCAGAATATAAAGCATCTGTGGACGCAGAGGATACTGCCTTGAAGGTTTCGATTTACGTAATCTTCTAAGTAAAGTTACTATTTCCTTTTTAGAATAAATATAAGGTATAAAGGATTGGGGACAAGGTGGAGAAAGTGAAGTATCAGGGGTATAGATACCAGCATCAAACCGCCGAAGATAAAGACAAAATTGTCGAACTACACTAAAACTTTTGTATCGATGAGCTTCACTTCTATCTAAGAATTGATTATTCCATTTCCTTAATATTGAATCAGAAAGTTGTTTAGGAGGAGCTGAATACGATATCAAAAAACGGTCAAAGTGGCAAAGAGTTCTTTCTTCTTGGTGATAAGATTTTCCCTGGGCTCGGCTGAAGGTTATAAAATTCTGCATAGATTTTCCCAATGGACTGCTAAATATAGGAACCGGCTTCAAATCCTTCAAGAATTTTTGTGGAGATGGTTCCATCAATACCAGGATTACGGCCTTTAATCCTTTCCTGGGATACTTCTTTTTTAATAGATTCAGTGGGTTTTCTTTCAAGTATTCATTGTTTTTTAGAAACTGGAAAAAATTAGATACTCTACGCATCCGCGGCATTATTGTATACAAAGCGACATAACGCTTTTTCATCTTTTTTAACCAGCGGATGAGTGTAGCTTGTGTGATACTTATTGGTAGTCCTTTTTTCCAGGCACTCTTCTCCAAATAAGAAAGAGACTTCAAAATGGCACATCGATCACCACGTCGTGTCTGTTCTTTAAGATTTGGATTTCTAGATATGAATTTTTCAACTAACTCTCGCACCTCTATTGGTAAATTTTTATTACTCATGTTTATTCCACCTCCGGAACTTCTAACGCGACCTCTCTAAGTCGCTCTATAGCAGTTTTTGTATAAATATGAGTTGATTCTAAATTACGGTGTCCCAGCAAATCCCCTATATGTTTAAGTGAAACTCCTTGCCGAATTAAATGGGTAGCAAAACTATGTCTCAGTATGTGAGCTCCACCTCGTGGCAGATTTAGACCAGCAAGTTGAATATATCGATTTACTACATAAGTAATATTGCTTCCGTTTAGCGGAGTCCGGGGAGCATAAACGTGAAGAAATATCTCGCGGTACTTTGAAGAAGACCGTGCATGCTTCAGATATTTAAGGATTGCCTTGCCCACCTGTGGTGTAAGTGGTAACCAAAGGTCTTTTCCTGTTTTCCTTCCAGAGATATGAATGGTTTCCTTTCTCCAATTAATATCCTCTAATTTAATCTTAGCTACTTCTCCAGCCCGCAAACCATAGGTTGTCAAAAGGAGAAGGATGGCATAGTGTTGAAGACCTGTCTTGGTCGACCGGTCTACAACATTAAGAATCTTTTCAACATCAGAGTAGGTCAAGACGCTGGGAAGAGATTGTAGTTTGTAACGCCGAGGGTTACTAATAAGATAGGAGAAGTCAACAGGAATCTTCCCTGAATGATACAGAAATCCGATGAAATTTTTCAAGGCATGAACATATGACCGATGTGGAGCATGCTTTAACCGAATAGCCTCCTGTTCAATAAATCTATCAATCTCAGCTATTCCTATGGAAGATATGTTCTTCCTGTAACCTAAAAACCGTAAGAATTTTTCAACCCAGCCTATGTGTCGACGAATAGTATTTTCGCTTAAATTATTCTGACCTCTGAGAAAAGTTAAAAATTGTTGGGTTAAAGGCGATAATAAAGAATCCCTGGATGCCAAATTGCTAATTATATTAACCTCTTTTAGAGCTTGTAGATAAGACTTTAAGCTAAAGCTTCTATGTCCAAGACCGCGGTGTTTACAATAATGTCGGTAGGCATCCAGAAGTTCTTTACCGTTTATTCCTTCCAGTTGATGAATGGAACAAATGCCTTTTTGACGCAAATAATGTGCAAAATGGGTTATCCTTTGAACATGAGATCGTATGGTATGTCGTGAATAGCCATTGTTTTGCATCCACTTTACAAAGCAATCGTAATGAGCACCCAACAATCCTGAACGGTGTTTTGCCTCAATGGCAGGCTTTGGAAAAACTTTATCGTGCATATCCACCTCCTTTTTGAATGTATGATAACATAAAGCACCCAACGGGAAGTATAGCACGTTCAGGTGGGTTTATTAATGTGGAGTGATTAGAGGTAAGTAATGAATATTAGTGAGGGAGAGAAGGGAAGGAATATGAGTTACTCCACATAAATGAAGACTCAACATAACCAACCGGCGTGGGTAAGACCTATCTGGTAAGAACCCTTGCCGCTTTCCTTAAGGTGCCGGTGGCGTTCACTTCCGCCAACGAATATTCTGAGACCGGCTATGTCGGCCGTTCAGTCGGCGACATGGTGGAGGAACTTTACAAGAAAGCCGGTGAAAACAGGAAAAAGGCCGAACAGGGCATAATCTTTATTGACGAATTTGATAAACTGGCCGAACGTGGTTCCGATTTTGACCATAATACCAACCGGGATGTTTCCGGTCGAAGCGTTCAGGAAGAACTTCTTGACCTGTTGGAATCGGATGGATCTCGGACTGTTTCCTTCGGCAAACACCTGAATCAGGAAATGGAATTTGACACCAGCCGGATACTGTTTATCGCGGCCGGCGCCTTTAACGGTCTGGACCGGATTGTTAAGAAGAATCGCCACCAAAAAACAGGAATCGGGTTTGTCTCAGCAAAAACAAGTTCCGCATCTTTGGAAAATGCCGGCTCTTCCATTGAGTCTACCGACCTTGAAAGTTACGGACTTATCCCGGAATTGCTGGGCCGGTTCCCGGTAATCTGCTCGCTTGCGCCGCTTTCCGAGGACAACCTTACGCACATTATGGTTGAACCCAAAGACTCAATTCTGGAAGAATTCCAAGGATATTTCCGCTCTTTTGGTGTGGAAGTTGAGTTCAAAGAGGGGGCGCTGAAAAAAATCGCGCATATCGCCGCGGAAAGAGGCACCGGCGCCCGCGGATTGCGTAGTGTGCTGGAAGCGGTTTTGCAACCGTATCTTTTCAAGCTTGAGGACAATAATGGCGGGCAACCCGGAAAGCGCATCATCATCGA